>DATBBB010000459.1:0-28019 GCA_036271215.1 Kofleriaceae bacterium
GTCGCTCGCCGTCGAGTGGGCGCAGTTCGGGATCCTGGTCAACGCGGTGGCGCCCGGCATCATCCTGTCGTCGGGCACGGCGCAGTATCCACCGCAGCTGCTCGAGCGCGGCACCCAGCAGACCCCGCTCAAGCGCACCGGCACCTGCGAGGAGGTCGCGGCGTCGATCGTGTTCCTCGCGTCGCCCGCGGCGCAGTTCATCACCGGCGCGACCCTGCGGATCGACGGCGGCCAGGCGCTGTGGGGCAACCTGTGGGACGTCGGGTGACGTGATGGACCTCGAGCTCGCCGGCAAGCTGTGCCTGGTCAGCGGCGCGAGCCGCGGGATCGGCCGCGCGATCGCCCACGCGCTGGCCCGCGAAGGCGCGCGGGTCGCCGCGATCGCCCGCGGTCAGGCCGGGCTCGACGCGCTGCTCGGCGAGCTGCCCGGCCAGGGCCACGCCGCGATCGCCGCCGACGTCACCACGGCCGCCGGCGCCGACGCCGCGGTCGACGGCTGCGTACAGGCGCTCGGCGGGATCGACGCCGTGGTCACCAACGTCGGCAAGTCGTTCGCGCGCGATGCGCAGGCGATGGACGACGCCGACCTCGCGGCCTCGCTCGACATGAACCTGTGGAGCGCGGCGCGGATCGCCCAGCGCGCGGTGCCGCGGCTGATCGAGCGCGGCGGCGGATCGATCACGATGATCGCGTCGATCTGGGGCCGCGAGGCCGGCGGCGCGCCGGGCTACAACGTCGCCAAGGCCGGCGTGATCGCGCTCGCCAAGGCGCTGGCGCGCGACTACGCGAAGCACGCGATCCGGGTCAACTCGATCGCGCCGGGCTCGATCCTGTTCCCCGGCGGCGGCTGGGACCGCCGGCGCGCGGCCGATCCGGCCGGGATCGCCGCGTTCGTCGCCCGCGAGCTACCGTTCGGTCGGTTCGGCACGCCCGAGGAGGTCGCCGACGCGGTCGCGTTCGTCGCCTCGGCGCGCGCGCGCTGGATCACCGGCGCCTGCATCCCGGTCGACGGCGGCCAGGCCCGCGGGTTCTAGCGCGAGCGCGCGAGCGCGTCTCACGCACCGGCGGCGCCGCCGAGGCTTGCCACCGGGCAAATTCCCTCCTACGTTGCCTGCGAGGGAAGGGGTGTGGGATGGGGATGCGAGGCACACGACCAGGCCAGCGCGCGCGACGCGACCGGAGCTCCGAATTGTCCACCGATCCGACGCGCTCGCTCGCGGTGACGGCATCGGCGAGCTCCGACGCGGAGACGCCGGACGACCAGGACCGCATCGTGGTCACGCTCGGCGAGACCGTCGGGCGCTACCAGGTGCGGCGGCTGCTCGGCGAGGGCGGCATGGGCCGGGTCTACCTCGCGCGCGACGTCGTGCTCGGCCGCTCGGTCGCGCTCAAGATCGTCGGGCCGGGCACCGGCGGCGGGTTCCGCACCGAGCGGTTCCTCCACGAGGCGCGGGCGATCGCCCGGCTCAACCACCCGCACGTCGTCCAGCTCTACGACTTCGGCGAGTACAAGGGCGGGCTGTACCTCGCGCTCGAGTACGTCGAGGGCAGCACCCTGCGCGACCGGGCCCACGGCGCGCTCGCGATCGACGAGGTGCTGCGCCACGCGCGCGCGATCGCCGACGGCCTCGCCCATGCCCACGAGCACGGCGTCTACCACTGCGATCTCAAGCCGAGCAACGTGATGGTCGGCAAGGACGGCCGGGTCCGCGTCGTCGATTTCGGCATCGCGCGCACCGGCGACAACGCCGCCAGCACGCTGTCGGGCACGCCGGACTGGATGGCGCCGGAGCAGTGGCTCGGCGCGCCGGCGAGCGATCGCACCGACTCGTGGGCGCTCGGCATCGTGACCGCGCAGCTCCTGACCGGCGACCACCCACTCGGCGATACCTTCGACGAGCGGCGCGACGCCGCGCGCGATCCGGCGCGCAGCCCGGCGTGGCAGCCCGATCGGCTCGACGTCCCGGCCGTCGTGATCGACCTGGTCAACCGCGCGCTCGAGCGCGAGCCGAGCCAGCGGCCGAGCGCCGCCGAGTGGGCGCGCGTGCTCGACAGCGTGATCCTCGATGGCCGGGGCGACGCCGCGCTCGAGGACGGCCCGTTCCGGGGGCTCGCCGCGTTCGACGAGAAGCACGCGCGATTCTACTTCGGCCGCGAGCTCGAGATCGACGCGTTCCTCGAGCGGCTGCGCGACGCGCCGTACCTGCCGATCGTCGGGCCGTCGGGCGCCGGCAAGTCGTCGTTCCTGCACGCCGGCGTGATCCCGCGGCTGCGCGCGCGCGAGCCGTGGACCGTGATCGCGGTCCGGCCGGGCGGCGACCCGATCGGCGCGCTCGCCCGCAGCGTGCTCGCCGCGCTCGGCGACCGCACGCGGCAGACCGAGCTGCAGCGCAAGGCCCAGGTCCAGGCGTTCCGCGCCGAGCTGCTCGAGGCCCCGACCCTGCTCGCCGCGCGGCTGATGACGATCGCCACGATGAACGGCGGCCGCGTGCTGCTCGCGGTCGATCAGCTCGAGGAGGCGTTCACCCACGGCGCGAGCGACGCCGAGCGGCTCGCGTTCCTCCACATGCTGGGGGCCGCGGCCGACGATCCGCTCGATCCGGTGCGCGTCGTGGTCACCGTGCGCGACGACTTCGTCGGCTCGCTCGCCGGGCTGCGCGCGCTGTTCGTGGTCAAGAAGCTCGGGGTCGACGACATCCGGCGCACGATCACCGGTCCGCTCGCGCGCTACGACTACCAGTTCGACGACCCCGCGATCGTCGACGACCTGATCGCCGAGGTCGGCAGCGCCGAGGCCGGCAACCTGCCGCTGCTCCAGTTCGCGTGCCGGACGCTGTGGGACGGCCGCGATCCGCAGCGCCGGCGCCTGCTGCGCGCGACCTACCGCGAGATGGGTGGGCTCGCCGGCGCGCTCGCGCGCCACGCCGATCACGCGCTGACCGAGCTGTCGGCCGACGACCACCGCACGGCGCGCCAGCTGCTGCTCCAGCTCGTGGTCGGCACGGTGCGGCGCTCGGTCGCGCGCGATGCGTTGATCGCGTCCTCGGGCGCCGCCTCGGGCGCCTCCTCGGGCTCGGGCTCGTCCTCGGGCACCGGCGCGGCCGCGGTGCTCGATCGCCTGCTCGCGGCGCGGCTGCTCGTCCAGCGCACGAACGGCGACGGCGAGGCGCCGATCATCGAGATCGCGCACGAGTCGCTGGTCCACACCTGGTCCCAGCTCGCGCGCTGGCTCGACGAGTCGCGCGAGGAGCGCCGGCTCGCCGAGGAGCTGGCCGACGCCGCGAAGCTGTGGGAGCGCCGCGGCAAGCGGCTCGAGGAGACCTGGTCGGCCAAGGATCTCGACGCCGCGCGCCACCGCGCCGATCAGCTCGCGCTGCGCCTGCCGCCGCCGGTCGAGGCGTTCTTCGCCGCCGGCGACCAGCGCCACCGCGCCGCGCGCCGCCGGCGCCGGATCGGCTACGGCCTCGCGCTCGCGATCGCGAGCCTCGCCGCGCTGGTCAGCGCGATCGCGATCGCGCGCTGGCGGTTTCGCGACCGGCTGATCCAGACCAACACCGGCACGGTCGACCTGATGATCGTGCCGTTCGACTGGTCGTCCGACGTGCGTGCGCCGATCCCGGCGGGCACCGCGAGCATCCCGGCGCTGTCGATCACCGCGTACGGCGCGAGCGCCGACGATCCCAACGTGCCCGGCGAGCCGCTGCCCGACGATCTGGTGGAGCTCGCCGAGCCGACCAGCCTCGGCGTGCTCGAGCTCCGGCGGATGAGCGCGCCCGGCGGCATGGTATTCCTGCGGCTCGACGGCCGTGGCCGGCCCGGCGAGCAGTGCCCGCCGTCGTGGATCCGGATCCAGGCGTTCCCGGGCTACCGCCGGCGCGCGATCGACAGCCTCCCGCTGTGGATGCCGACCTGCCAGGCGACCCGCGCCGACATGATCCCCATCGAAAAGGGGCCGTTCCTGTATGGCGGCGGCGGCGATCCGCGGTCGAAGTTCATCGGCCAGGACGACTACACCGAGCCCGAGCGACGGATCGATCAGGACGCGTTCGCGATCGATCGCACCGAGGTCTCGAACGCCGCGTTCGCGCCGTTCCTCCGGCTCGCGCGGATCACCGGCTACCCGACGCCGATCTACAGCCTCGAGGACGCCCACCTGCACGACGCCGATCCGGAGTCGCCGGTGACCGACGTCGATGCGTTCGAGGCGGGCGCCTACTGTGCATATCTCGGCAAACATCTACCGGGAGACGCGCAGTGGACCAAGGCCGCGCGCGGCGGTCTGACGATCCGCGGCGTGCCCAATCCGATGCCGCGCAGGTTGTATCCCTGGGGCAATGTCGCACGTCCGAATTGTGTCAACCAGGCGGATGAAAAAACGACACCGCAGCTCGCGCGGGTCGACGCCTTCGAGTGCGGCGAGAGCCCGTATGGGGTGCTGCAGCTGGTAGGCAATGTGCAGGAGTGGATCGCGCGAGATGGTCAGACCGACGGCGATCAGAATCCGCTCTATGCCTTGCGCGGCGGCGCGGTGGACTCGCCGCGTGAGCTGGACCAAACAACGACGATCTTCCGGAATCACCGGGAGCCACGAACGGCCAATTACTCGATCGGGTTCCGGTGTGTGGTGGATGAAAGGGGAGTGCCATGATGATGAGTGATCAGCCAGATACCGTGACTGTGGTTGCGTGCCCGCCGGCGGGCGCGGCGGGCGCGACGGCGAACCAGTTCATCGACGCCGCGCTCGCCTGCCTGACGAGCAAGCGCGCGAAAGGGAACCGGATCATCCGCGCGAGCTGCATCCGCGACATCGACATCCAGCTCGGCGAGCTGCTGCCCCGTGCGTCGCGGACCCGCGTCCGGCTGCAGATCGTCGGCCACAGCATCTCGGGCGTGCTGTCGCTCGGCGCGTCGTGGATTCCGGATGACGAGGTCGCCACGACCGCGTTCCGGTTCCCGTTCTACGTGCTCGACACCAACCCGGCGGCGCTCGGCCTGCTCGCCAAGTACGTCGGCAAGATCACCGAGGTCATGCTGGTTGGCTGCAACGTCGGCGCGGCGTCGTCGTTCGGCTATGCGATCAACGGCCGCACGTTGACCTACACCCTGGCCGAGCTGCTGCGCTGCAGGGTGCGCGGCGCGGACGACGTGGTGGCGCCCGACGAGTTCGACGCCCGCGGCTGGTACGCGCCGGGCCAACACCACCGCGCGCCGAAGGGCTGGCGGTGGGTCGACGGCCGGCCGCCGATGTGGGACGACCTCGGGATCGATCCGGTCCCGACGATCCCGCCGAACACGCCGGCGACGTTCCGGGTCCGGTCGATCACCAGCGCGCTGTTGCCGGTGCCGCTGACGTCGCAGCTCGACGCCGAGCCGACGATCCAGATCACCTGCAAGCACGGCACGAGCGACATCCCGCAGTCGGCGCTACCCGAGCTCACGCTCGACACCGATCAGGGCGAGGTCCAGCTGCTGTGCGGCGGCCGCTACCTGAAGATCGGCGAGCGCCACTACGTGATCGATCGCAGCCCGCAGCTGATCAACTCGCTCGCCGAGCTGCTGTGGAATGCCCACGCGCCGGCGCCCGCGCGGACCAGCCTCGCGGGCTGACCGCGTCACGTCGCGCGGCGTCGCAGGGACGCGTCTCAGGCGTGGCAATTCGGCGATCGACGCCGCGGTGATCGACGCCTCGACGCCTCGACGCCTCGACGCCGGATGCCAAGACAGATACAACCAGTCGCCAAACACGAAGCGCCGGACATCTCCCGATGCCCGGCGCTTACGCATTTTCAACGCTTGGATTGTTCAGGACGCGCGGCGCTGCGGTTCGACGTGGAACGCGCTCACGCCGTCGAGCGTCAGGGTCAGCGTGACCGGCGCGTCGCGCCGCGCGAACGCGACGTGCTGGATCTGGCCGGCGAGCTCGCTGTCGAGCAAGTCGACCTCACCGGCGACCGACAGATCCGCCGCCGGCCGGCCGCGCACGATCATCCGCGTCGGCCACACCTGCACCGCCTGCGCGCCACCGGCGAGCCCGAGCCGCGCCGCACCTTGCGACGTCAGCTGGAGCTGCAGATGCGCCGCGCCGTTCCACCGCAGGTCTTGGGTCTCGGCGGCCTCGGCGGCCTCGGTCCCGATCAGCTCGAGCTCGAAGAACTCGGTGCGCCCGGCCAGGTGGCCGCGCACCACGATGCTGCTCGGGACCACGGTCAGGTTGCTGAGGATCCGCGGGGTCGCGCCGCACCACGGATACTTGAAGACGATCAGATCGGTGCCGGTGCCGTAGATCGGGTGACCGTCCGACGTCGTCGCCTCCCAGCCCGCCTTCGATAAAAACAGATTGCCCATCGCCCCCGGCTTCATCTCGACCGGCGCCGGCGCGCCCGGAATCTGCTCGCTCCACACCTCCGACAGCGGGCTGACGAACGTCCTCAGCAGCGCACCGTCGCTGCCGCTCGTGCTCGCGCTGCGCGTCGAGTACGTCACCGTGGTCGCGTCGATCTGCACGATCGTCACCTGCTGGACCATCGCGTGGGTGCCGTCGCAATCCGTATCATAAGTCTTTGCCATTGCCGTTGCCATCATCACTCCTCCTCCCGGTTCGTGTCGGCACGATATGATTCACGCGCTATGCCAAACCTCTCGCACAGGCGATATAGCTTGCGACGGTCGATTCCGAGCTGCTGGGCCGTGAGCCGCATGTTGCCCTGGGTCGCGCGCAGCTCGTCTTCGATGTCCTTCTTGGTTGGGTCGTGCTGCGACGGGTTCGGGTTCGGCTCGTCGGGCGGTGCCGTGCCGACCGGCGTGCGCAGGGTGCCGCGATAGTTGCGCAACCGCGCCGGCAAGTGCTCGGTTCCACACGGGAACACCGGCTCCTGTTCGACGACCTCACCGACCACACTCCGCAGCTCACGCAGGTTCGACAGCCACGGATACAATAGTAAACATTCCAGTGCTCCGACCGTCCACAAGCTGACACTGGTGTCGTAGTTGCGTTCGCGAAAGAACAGTTGTGTCCAGCTGAGGATGTCCTCACGCCGTTCGCGCAGCGGCGGAACCTCGAGCGGCGTGTTGCTCGCGCGCAGCCGGCCCAGCAGATCGCGGCGGAACTTGCCGCTGGTCACGGCCTGATCGAGATCGACGTGGGTCGCCGCGACGACTCGCGCGCCGCTGTGGCGCAGCTCGGTCGCGCCGAGCGGGCGGTACGAGCCGTCCTCGAGGAACCGCAGCAGCTCGGCCTGGACGTCGATCCACAGCTCGCCGATCTCGTCGAGGAACAGCACGCCATCGCCGGCGAGGTCGACCAGCCCGGACTTGCTGGTGTTCGCGTTGGTGAACGCACCGCGCACATGCCCGAACAGCTCGGAGCGCGCGAGCTCGCGGCTCAGCTGTGCGCTGTTGAGCGTGACGAACGGATGCGGCGCGCGCTGGGCGCCGATTGCCTGTGCAATCCGCTCTTTACCAGCCCCGGTCTCGCCGACGATCAGCACATGCCCCGCGCCCTGGGCGAGCGCGTCGATCCGCTTGCGCACCGCGACCGCCGGCGGCGACACCCCCGGAAACATCGGCGATTCGGGGCGGCCATCCCCCGCGGGCAGTGACGCACGAAATACCATCAGGGTGTCGCCAAATCGCAACACCGCGCCATCGCTCAGCGGGATGCGCTCGTGGCCGCCGTAGCCGCGGCCGTTGACGAACCCGCGGTTGCGCGCGCCGAGATCCTGGAGCTGCCAGCCCGCGACGCTGCGCTCGATCCGCGCGTGCTTGCGCGACATCCGTCCGTCATCGATGACCACATCGCAATCACCGCCGGTGCGGCCCAGGCTCGTGCCGCTGGTCGGAATGACATACACCGGGCTTGCCGAGTGCCCGGTAAGCACGCGGATATGCGCGATCTCCTGATCCAGGGGCAGCGGGCCGACCGCAGAGTCGTCCTGCTGCTCGGTCTGCCAGGTCTCAACCACTTTCATGAGTGTATCCAAGCTCCGGTCTGCACATGGGGCGCGCATGGGCTGACTGGATCGCACAGCGCAGCTCTACGCATTTGTACAGCTCTGCATCCTGACGTTGCGACGGAGAGACTGGTGTAACACAGGTGAGCCCGAGCCGCGTGCCACGCGAAGCGGCAGGTGAGGCGCGACAAATTCGCTCGTTCACCCACGCGAGGATCTTGCGCCAGGAGTGTTACGGTTCCAGCGACATGAATCGCAGAGCCCCTCTCGTGTTCATCATGGCCGCGGGTCTGGGAACGCGGATGAAGAGCGACTTGCCGAAGGTCCTGCACCGCATCGCGGGCCGGCCGATGCTCCACTGGGTCGTGACCGCGGCGCGCACCGCCGGCGTCGGCCGGGTCGTCGCCATCCTCGGCCACAAGGCAGATGTCGTCAAAGCCTCGCTCGACGCGAGCTTCGGCACCGGCAGCGTGGAGATCGCGCTGCAGCCCGAGCAGCGCGGCACCGGCCACGCCGTCCAGTGCGCGCTGCCCGCGGTCGCGGACGAGCCCGATGACCGGATCGTCGTGATCCTGTCGGGCGACGCCCCGCTGCTCGCGAGCGAGCGGATCGCCGAATTGGTCGCGGCGTGTGAAGCGTCGCCCGCCGGCATGGCGCTGCTGTCGACCGTGCCGCCGCGCCCGATGCCGTACGGCCGGCTGGTCCGCAACACCGCCGGCGTGCTCGAGAAGATCGTCGAGCACGTCGATGCGACCGAGGCCCAGCGCAAGCTCGCCGACACCAACGCCGGGTTCTACGCGATCCGGCTCGGCGATCTGCGCCGCGATCTGACCACGCTGCGCGCCGACAACGCCAAGGGCGAGCTGTACCTGACCGACCTGGTCGCGCACGCCGCACGCCGCGGTGGGGCCACCGCGCTCGACGCGCCGTTCGCCGAGGTCGCCGGGATCAACGACCGCGTCGATCTCGCGGGCGTCGAGGTCGCGGCCCGCCGCCGGATCAACGAGGGCTGGATGCGCAGCGGCGTCACGATGATCGATCCGGCGACGACCTACATCGACGCCGACGTCGGCCCGCTCGGCAAGGATGTCTGGCTCGCCGCCGGGGTCGCGCTGCGCGGCAGGACCGCGATCGGCGGCGGTGCTCGGATCGATGCCGGTTCGGTGTTGACCGACGTCCAGGTCGCCGAGCAGGTCTACATCAAGCCGTACTCGGTGCTGTCGGAGACCCAGCTCGGCGCGCGGGCCCAGATCGGCCCGTTCTCGCACTGCCGGCCGGGCACGCGGATCGACGAGGACGCGCACCTCGGCAACTTCGTCGAGACCAAGAAGGCGCACCTGATGGCGGGCGCCAAGGCCAACCACCTCGCGTACCTCGGCGACGCGTCGATCGGCGCCAAGGCCAACATCGGCGCCGGGACGATCACCTGCAACTACGACGGGTTCCGCAAGCAGCAGACCACGATCGAGGCCGGCGCGTTCATCGGCTCGGACTCGCAGCTGGTGGCCCCGGTCACCGTCGGGCGCGACGCCTACGTCGGCTCGGGCACCACGGTCACCAAGGACGTGCCGCGCGGCGCGCTGGCGCTGACCCGGGTCAAGCAGGTCAACGTCGAGGGCTGGGCCGATCGGTTCCGCGACCAGCACGCGACGCGCAAGAAGCCCGACGAAGGTTAGCCCGGGGCTAGGCTCACCGGCGCGAACGCGCTAGAGATCGATCGATAGGGGGCCTTCCCGCCCCCTCTGCGCCGGCAAAGCCGGCGCATTCACCCCCTCCGCGCGTCGCGTCACGCGGATCTTCTTGGCCGCCAACCCATGCGACGTTGTATAGAGAGGCTGGCTGCTCCGACGCTCGTGGGCGTCATGGGGATCGTCGGCATCGCGTGCAAGGGCGATCGCGAGCTGCGGCACGACGATCCGATGCCGGCGCACCTGACGCCGCCGGTGACCGCGCCCGGCGACGCCGGCGCACCTGACGCACGCGATGCGCGCGGCGCGCGCGATGCCGGTTCCCCGGGCGACGCGGCGCGGACCTGGCCGCAGCTCGCCGAGTTCCCGATCGTCGAGCCGGTGCGCGTCATCGATCTGCCGATCAAGCCCGACGCGCCGCGGTTCGACGTCGGCGGCCCGGTCGTGCTCGGCGACGTCGCGATCGTCAGCTCGTCGCAGCTCGGGTTCGCCGCGATCGACTGGCGGCGCGGCCAGCTGCTGTGGACCAAGCCGGCCGGGCTCCACGTCGCGCCGCCGATCGTCAAGGCCGACAGCGCGATCCTGATCGGCGACTGCGTCCGGCCACCGGACCTACCGCCCGGCGAGCGGCTGCTCGGCTGCCTGCGCGTCGTCACCCAGACCGGCGCCGATGAGAGCTACGCCGCGATCCACGGCGTGCACGTCGACGCGTTCGCCGGCGAGCCCGGCCCGCAGCGCGTGTGGCTCGACGGCGATCGCGCGGTGCGCTGGCGGCGCGGCGACCAGGCGGTCGCGATCGATCTGCTGACCGGCGTGGCCGTGCCCGCGGCGATCGATCCGCCGCCGATCCACGTCGTGTATCGCTCGCACGCCTGGGACATCACGCGCACCGACGAGCGGATCATCGCGCGCGAGCACGGCAAGCTCGCGTGGCAGACCAAGCACCCCTACACCGCCCTGCTCGGTGCGGTGTACCTCGCGGAGCTCGCCCCGATGCTGCGGGTGACCAGCATCGGCGATTTCGGCGGGCACGCCGAGCTCAACCTGCTCGACATCGACGCCACCGGCTCGCTGCACGGCCAGGCCGCGTTCCCGGTGCCGGCGATCAGCACGCTCGGCGATGCGATCGACGCGGTCGGCAACACCGCGATCGCCGTGCGGATGGACGCCTCGCTCCACCACGACTTCCTGGTGGGCTATGCCGCCAACGCGCTGCTGATGTACGTCTATCCGCTACCGGAGGTGCCGCGCGCCGACCCCGTGGGTGTGGCGGTGGCCCCCGACGCGGTGCTGGTGTTCCACGACGGCGACACGTTCACGGTGCTGCCGGAATTGTCGGCGCCTCCTACGGCTCCCGGCGCTCCGATTCCACCATCTGCCGGCCCGTCGCAAAATCCGACACCGTAAGTCAGCGAGATCATGAATCAGCGCGTTGGTACGCGGGCTGCTTTAGCGGTCGCCATGATGAAAACGCTCCTCGCCTCCCTCTGCGCCCTTCCGCTCGTCGCGTGCGTCCAGCAGGACGCCGCTCCCAAGGAGATCGACAAGGCGCTGCCGACCAGCGACCAGGTCTCGATCAAGCTGAAGGACTCGGACACCGCAGCGGTCCGCTCGGCGACCGTGCGCTCGGCCCCCGGTGAGCACGTGATCGGCCAGCTCGCCGACTGGTACGTCGCCACGCGCGACGTGACCCGCACGTTCAACGGCGGCAGCGCCTGGGTGCTGACCCTGATCCACACGATCGTCCAGTTCCCGGCGACCACGGTCAGCGGCAGCACGTACACCTGGGGCCCGTGGAGCGGCGCGCTCGACCCGGCCGAGTACAAGCTCGACGTCGAGGCGGTCGGCGACGGCACCTACAAGTATCAGCTGTCGGGCCGCTCGAAGACCCAGGCCGACGCGCAGTTCGAGGTCGTGATCAACGGCGACGCCGACCCGCGTGCCGGCGATCTTCAGGGCAACGGCAACTTCTCGATCGACTTCGACGCCGGCCGCCGCGTCAATCCGGTCGACGCTGGCGACGCCAAGGGCATGGTCGACGTCAACTACGACCTGTCGAAGCACCACATCGACCTGACCCTGAGCTCGACCGACGCGTCGGGCGCGCCGGTGACCGGCGACTACGCGTACGACGACAACACCGATGGCGGTGGCCAGATGGTGTTCGACCTGACCGGCAACGCCGGCGGTGGCCCTGCGAACGAGACGATCACGCTGCGCTCGCGCTGGCAGGCCAGCGGTGCCGGCCGCGCCGACGCCCGGATCGCCGGCGGTGACCTCGGCGCGCTGACCGCGACCGCGTCGGAGTGCTGGGACACCAGCTTCCTGCAGACCTACTACATCGACTCGGTCAGCAACGGCACCACGCTGTCGGCCTCGGCCGGCGCCGAGACCACGTGCTCGTTTGCCACGGCCGACATGCCGCCCGTGCCCACCAAGTAAGTCATCTGCGGTCCTAACCTCTCCTCTCCTCTCGGCTTCCGCCACAAGGCCCCACCGGGGCCTTGCGCCGTTTCGGGCAGTCAACGTTGACTGCAAACAACCCTCGCGGTAACACGCCCGGCGGAGGATTCACATGGCTACGTTGCCCACGAGCGCGCAGGAGCTGTTCAACAATCTCGTTCCGGAGGGTCTCAAGAACCACCCGGACAAGGCGCGCGAGCTGAACGCGATCTTCTTGTTCAAGATCACCGGCGACGGTGGCGGCGAGTGGACGGCCGATCTGACGGCGAACCCGCCGACCTGCATCCCGGGCGACGCCGGCAAGGCGCAGTGCACGATCACGGTCTCGCACGATGATTTCAAGACGATGCTCGGCGATCCCAACGCGGGCATGCAGCTCTACTTCCAGGGCAAGCTCCAGGTCGCCGGCGATCCGATGCTCGCGATGAAGCTGCAGCAGCTGTTCGATATCGCCCGTCCCCAGTGACGGGTCGGGTGTCGCCGATGCCATCGCCGGCCGGCCTGCTGGCCGACGCGCTCGCCGGGATCCGCATCCTCGATCTGTCGCGGCTCCTGCCGGGGCCGTTCCTGACCATGCTCCTCGCCGACCTCGGCGCGGACGTGATCAAGGTCGAGGATCCGAAGCTCGGCGACTACATGCGGCAGTTCCCGCCTGCCAAGGGCGGCATGGGCGGGCGGTTCCTCGCGGTCAACCGCGGCAAGCGCTCGATTGTCCTCGATCTCAAGGCCGCGGCGGGGCGCGAGGCGCTGCTTCGCCTGGCGGCCCGGGTCGACGTCGTGGTCGAGAGCTTCCGACCCGGCGTGATCGACAAGCTCGGCGTCGGCTACGCCGCGCTCGCCGCGGTCAACCCCGGCATCATCGTGTGCTCGATCAGCGGGTTCGGCCAGACCGGGCCGTACGTCGAGCGCGCCGGCCACGACCTCGGCTACATCGCGGTCGCCGGGGTGCTCGCAATGGGCGGCCCCGCCGGTGGCGCACCGCTGCAGCCCGGCGTGCAGATCGCCGATCTCGCCGGCGGCTCGCTGTGGGGCGCCACCGCGATCCTCGCGGCGCTGGTCGGTCGCCACCGCACCGGCCGCGGCGCGCACCTCGACATCTCGATGACCGAGGGCGCGCTCGCGCTGCTGTCCGCCGAGCTCGGCAACCTCGACTGCGGCGCGCGGCCGACCCGCGGCGTCGAGACCCTCAACGGCGGCCTGGCGTGCTACGGCATCTACCGCACCGCGGACGACCGCTACCTCGCGGTCGGCGCGCTCGAGCCCAAGTTCTGGATCGCGCTCCACCAGGCGATCGGCCGGCCGGCCAACGTCGGCGAGCTGATCGGCGGCCCCGACGTCCAGGCCCGGGTGCGCGCCGAGCTCGCCGCGATCTTCGCGACCCGGCCCGCGGCCGAGTGGAACGCGATCCTCGCCGCGCACGACTGCTGCGTCGAGCTGGTCACCGAGCTCGACGAGCTGCCGGATCACCCGCTGCACCGCGCGCGCGAGGTGTTCTTCACGATCGACGGCGGCGCCGGGGTCGGTCCGGTCCAGCAGGTCCGCACCCCGCTCGGCACGCCGAAGGCGCCGCGCCCGCCGCCGAAGCAGGGCGAGCACACGCGCGAGGTGCTCGCCGAGTACGGGTTCTCCGACGCCGAGATCGCTGCCGTGGCGCCCGCGCCCGCGCCGACGCCGACGCCGTGACTCCCGGGCCGGCCCGGCCCGGCCCGGCCCGGCTCGGCCCCGGCTGGTGACGCCCGCGCGGTGATGCCGGCGGGTCAGTGCGAGTGCGAGTGGTGCAGATCGGCGCCGTGCTCGTGCGCGTGGCTGAGCTGGCCGTGGTGATGCGCGTGGGTGTGCTCACCGGCGACCGGCGGATCGTGGACGTGATCGTGGTGGCCGTCGTCGTGGCGGTGCGCGTGGGCGTGCTCGATCGGCTCGTGGACGTGCGCGTGGTCGTGGTGCTCGGTCAGGTGGAGGTAGACGCCGGTCGCGAACAGCGCCGCCGCTGCGAGCGTCCAGCCGGTGGCGCCGCGATCGCCGGCCGCGATCGCGATCGCCGCGCCGAGGAACGGCGCCAGCGCGAACACCGAGCCGGTGCGGCCGGCGCCGATCGTGCGCTGGGCGAGCAGGTACAGCCGCAGCGACAGGCCGTAGCCGGTGGCGCCGCACGCGAGCAGGATCGCCGCCGCGCCGAGCGCCGGCCGCGGCTCGCCCGCGATCAGCGCCGCCGCGAGCGTGAACGTCACGCCGAGCCCGGCCTTGGCCGCCACGACGTACAGCGGATCGCGCTCGGCGAGCGGCCGGGTCAGCGTGTTGTCGATCGCCCAGCCCAGGGTCGCCGCCGCGACCGCGAGGCTGCCGAGCAGGCCGCCGCCGAGGCTGCCCAGGCTGCCGCCGCCGCCCGCCATCTCGAGCCCGATCGCCACGCCGCCGGCGACCATCGCGACCACCGCGACCGCGACCCGGCGGCCGATCGCCTCGCCGAACACCGCGCGCGCGAGCAGCACGGTGAACACCGCCTCGAGGTTGAGCAGCAGCGAGCCGACCGTGGCGCCCGCGCGCTGCAGACCCCACGCGAGCAGCGCCGGTGCGATCGCCGCGCCCGCGATCGCCACCCCGAGCAGCCGCGGCAGGTCGCCGCGGGCGATCGGCGCACCGCGGCTGCGGGCGACCGCCAGCATCGCGAGCGAGATCACCGCCGCGCCGGCATAGAGCAGCGCCGCGGTGGTGAACGCGCCGGCGCCGCGCCCGGCCCATGCGACCACCGGTGTGGTCACGCCGAACGCGACCGCCGCGGCGACCGCCAGCAGCACCCCGCGCGCGATCGCCGTGCGAGCCATTCCTCGAGTCTCGCACGCCGGCCCGAGCAAGAGCTGTCGAACATTCGTTCGACGCCTCTTGTCTATCGGCTTGCCGGCGCAGACGCCGGCTGCGCCTATCCGGCGGCAGATCGCCGCGCGCGGCCGCGCGACTCAGGCGCGCGTGATCTGCCGCATGCGCAGCGCCGCGCCGATCGCGACCAGGATCGCGCCGACCAGCGCGAGCTCGAACACGAGCCGGGCGCCCGGGAACAGCGATACCAGCACGCTGTCGAGCTGGCGCGCCATCACGACCTTGCCGACGACCTGGTTGTCGAACCCGCGGATCGGCTGGGCCAGGACCTGGAACATCCCGCCGTCGACCGCGGCCGAGGCGATGCCGTCGCGCGCCGCCGCGAGCCGGACCAGCGCCACCGGCACGTCGCCGATCGCGGTGCCGTCGTCGGCGACGATCGACAGCCGGGTCCGCTGATCGAGCCGGATCTCGCCGAACAGCCGCGCGGCGTCGACCGCCTCGATGAACGCGCCGCCGACCTCCTTGGTGCGATCGTTGCCGAGCACCAGGGTCCGGGTGTAGATGAAGTCGAGGCCGGGCGGCGGGGTCGGGCCGAGCAGCCCCGCGCGCGCCAGCGCCGGCTCGTCGGTGCGGACCAGCGTGATCGAGCGATCCTTCTGGGTCAGCGCCGATACGACCCACGGCAGCTGCATCAGATCGCTGCGGCCGTGCGACGGCGCCGCGGTCGAGAACAGCATGCGGCCCTTGTAGTCGGCGACCGCGATCGTCATCGGGTACTGCATGCCGGCGAAGTCCTGGGCCAGGGTCCAGTCCTGCGACGCCAGCGCGCTGTGGATCCGCTCGAGGTTGTCGGCGTCGGCCGTGGCGGTGCCGAGCCCGAAATCGGCCTGGTCGCGGTTGCTCGAGACCTCGCGCATCACGCTCAGCGAGTAGACCTGGTTGGCGCCGGTATCGAACCGCGCGGTCAGCCCGTCCCACGCGCGGTTGGTCTGCCGGCCGGTCAGCGCGAACGACTCGCGGATCTCGGCGGCCACCCGGTCGCGCACCACCAGATCGGCGAACAGGCCGAGCGCGAGCGCCGCGCCGACCGCCGCCGCGATGATCGCGGTCCACCGCCACGGCCGGGCCCGGTCGCGGCCGAGCTCGGCGAGCAGGTGATCCATCGTCGGAAACCGGTCGCCGGGCCGGACGCTCAGCCCGCGCAGCACGATCGCGCGCAGCGCGCCCGAGACCCGCGAGCCGGCCGGCGCCGGGCGGACCACGCCGCCGGCGACCGCGTCGCCGAGCTCGTCGAACGACTTGCCGGTGAACGGCCGCGCGCCGTACAGCGCCTCGTGCAGCGCGACGCAGAAGTTGAACTGATCGGTGCGCGGCTCGACGTTGCCGCCGGTGAACTGCTCGGGCGCCATGTACGCCGGCGTGCCGAGCACCGAGCCCGACGCGGTCAGGTGCGATTCGTCGAGCTCGACCGACGCGGGCCGCGGGCTGGCGCTCGGCCGGGCCGCCGCGAGCCCGAAGTCGGTGACCCGGATCCGGCCGTCCGAGCCGACCAGGCAGTTGTCGGGCTTGAAGTCGCGGTGGACGATGCCGGCGGCGTGCGCCGCGGCGAGCCCGCGCCCGGCGGCGATGTAGGCCGCGACGATCTCGGCCACGCTGTGCGGCTGCTGCTGCCAGTGCCGGAGGCTGGTCCCCGGCACCAGCTCCATCGCGATGTAGGTCAGGCCGTCGGTGACCCCGACGTCGTAGACCGTGACGACGTGCGGGTGGTTGACCTGCGCCATCGAGCGCGCCTCGCGGACCAGGCGCTCGGTCAGCGCCTCGTCGGGCCGGTGCAGGAGCTTGAGCGCGACCTGGCGGCCGAGCCCGATGTCGTCGGCGCGGTACACCACGCCCATCGCGCCGACGCCGAGCCGGTCGGTCAGCGTGTAGCGGCCGAGGATCCGGCCGGTCATGCTCGGCGACTCGATCCGCCGCGGCCTGATGTCGATCGCGGCACCGGCCGCACCACCGGCCGCGGCACCGCCGGCCGCACCACCGACCGCCGCGGTCGACATCAGGCCGAGCTGGCTCGGCTTGCCCGCGTCGCTGTCCTGGGTATCGAGCAGCGCGTCGGCGGCGCGGGCGGCGGCGCGGGGTGCCGCCGGGCGCGCCGCGCCGGCGACCTCGCGGGCGAGCAGCGAGATCAGGTCGCGGCAGTCGGCGCAGCCGTCGAGGTGAGCGATCGCGTCCCCACGCGCCGCGGCGTCGAGCGTGCCCGACATGAGGTCCTGCACCGCGTTCGCGTCGAGGCACTCCACCCGCAACCATTGTGGCACGATCTCCGGGGGGCTATGCTGCGACGTCCGCGATGGACCCCGTCGACCACCTGATCGCCACGGCCGGTCTCGCAGCGCCGTCGCGCGCGGACGTGGCGACGGCGTGGCAGGCGCTGCTCGACGCCGCGCGGGCCGCGTGGCCCGACGTCCGGATCGACGTGGAACACATCGTTGCATTCGTCGCCGAGCGGCTCGCGGGCGAGGGCCTCGCCGCCGCGCTCGCCGCCGCGCCCGCCGCCGACCTCGTGCTCGCCGCCGCGTGCGCCGCCGACGAGCCGACCGCGCTCGCCGCGTTCGACAGCGTGCTGACCGAGGTCGACGCCGCCGGCGCCTCGACCCGGTCGCCGCGCGATCTGGTCGACGACGTCAAGCAGCTGATCCGGGTCCAGTTGCTGGTCGCCAAGGATGGCAAGCCGCCCGGCATCACCGGCTACCGCGGCAAGGGCCCGCTGCGCGGCTGGGTCCGGATCACGGCGACCCGCGAGCTGATCCGCCACCAGCGCAAGCGCGCGCGCGAGCTGCCGGCCGGGATGCCGACCGCGGCGATGATCGAGCGACCGCTCGACGAGGCGATCGGCGACGCCGGCGATCCGCTGCTGTCCGAGCTCAAGGCCGAGTACCGCACCGAGTTCGCGTCCGCGCTGCGCGAGGCGATCACCGAGCTGTCGGCCGAGGACCGCACGCTGCTGCGCCAGCAGATCGTCGATCAGCTCTCGATCGACGAGATCGGCGCCGCGTTCGGCGTCCATCGCGCCACCGCCGCGCGCTGGCTGCAACGCGCCCGCGCCGCGCTGGTCACCGCGACCCGCGACCGGCTCGCCGCCCGGCTCAAGGTCTCGGTCGACGACATCGACAGCGTGATCCGCCTGGTGCAGAGCCAGCTCGACGCCAGCGTGGTGCGCTACCTGCGCGAGGGCGAGGACGTCACCGACGACGACGGTTCCTAGCCTGCGAGCGCGTCCGGATCCGGATCGCCGAGCCAGCGCGAGCCTGCGATCGCGTCCGGGTCCGTATAGCCCGAGCGTTTCGCGAGGCGGTGGCGATCGATGCGGAGTCCGTATGCCATACGGACTCCTTCCTACCGGTACACCGGCGCCGCGTCATGATACTTCTCGCCGTACTTGTTGAGGTGCGCCGGCTCGGCGCCGCGCACGATCGCGAGCTCGACCGTGGTGGCGCCGCCGGACGTCACGCTGACCTTGGCGCTCGTCGGCTTGGTGGCGCGCCGGGTGTACGCGAACACGGTCCAGTTGCCGGGCGGCACGCCGTCGAGCGTGAACGTGCCGTCGGGCGCGGCGTTGACATGGCGGCGGTTCGGCAGCACGAGGATCGTCGCGGCCATCTCGGGGTGGATGTTGCAGTACACGTCGACCACGCCGGCCTCGGGGAACTGGCGCGCCTTGGACTCGCCGCGCGTGAACGAGCCGAGATCGAACTTGCGCGTGCCCGACAGCGAGAACACGTTGTGCAGGAACGCGTCGTAGTTGGGGAACGCGACCTTCTCGCCCACGGTGATCGCGACCAGATCCGGCACGAACTTGCGGCCCTTCTGGGCCACGGTCGTGACCTGGTCGCTCGCCGGCTCGGTGAACCCGACGACGTACACGATGACGTCGGCCGCGCTCGCAGGTACGCCGTCGGGCTCGGTGACCACGACCGTGCCGGTGATCCGGCCCGGCGCGGCCGCGGCGGCGCCCGCGAGCCCGCCCAGCACCGCGAGCCCGCCCAGCACCGCGAGCACGGCGAGCCTGATGCGCGCGGCGCGCGCGGCGACCGTGCAGCTCGGGCAACTCAGGCAGCTCAGACAGCTCAGAATGCGATCCCCCACATCACGCGCGGTGCGGTCCGGATATTGTAGACCCCGATCCCGAACGCGCCGGTGACCCAGAACCGGCCGTGGGTCCACGACAGATCGGGGCCGACCGCCGCCCAGCTCTCGGTCTGCGAGTCGAAGCTGATCTCGGAGTAGACCTCGGCGCCGAGCCGCAGCTCACCGGTGACCGCGACGCTCACGCCGGCGCCGGGGTGCAGCTCGCTGTGCGCGTTGTGGGGCTGGAAGTCGCCGGAGAACCCGACCTCGGCGAGCGCCATCACCGCGCCGGTCTCGTACGACACCGCGCCGGCGGCCTCGACGTGGACGTCGTCGCGCAGCTGGATGTCGCGCATCACCGTGAGCTGGACCAGCGGCACCAGCGCGGGCGCCTCGACCGGATCCTGCGATACGAAGCGATAGCGCGCGCCGGCGCCGAACCGGCGGAACGTGAAGATCGTCTTCTCGTCGTCCGATGCTTCCCACTCCATCTCGATCGGCAGCACCAGCTCGAGCTGATCGGTGACCCCGATGACCGGGCCCCACCACAGCCAGGTGTCCTTGTCGTGGGTGCTGTACTTCTCGTTCTCCTCGAACACCCAGGTCTGCAGCTCGACGCCGCGCTCCGGCATGACCTCGGTGCCCTCGAGCCAGCCGAAGTAGCTCCGGCCGGCGTGCGCCGTCCCCGACGCCAACCCCACGACGAGCAGGACACCCAATGCGATACGCACGCGCGCATCCTACCCAACCGCCTGGGGTATCGTCGCGCCCATGATCGATCACATCGGCATCCAGGTCACGGATCTTGACCGGAGCGTGGCGTTCTACACAAAAGCGCTCGCACCGCTGGGCTACGCGCTGATCATGCAACGGCCAGAGTTCGCCGGGTTCGGCGTCGACGGCAAGGCCGACTTCTGGATCGGGCTCGGCAAGCCGGCGGACAAGATCCACGTCGCGTTTCGCGCCAGGGGCCGCACCGACGTCCGCGCGTTCTATGCCGCGGCGATCGCGGCGGGCGGCACCGACAACGGCGGCCCCGGCGTGCGCGAGGTCTATCACCCCAACTACTACGGCGCGTTCGTCCGCGATCCCGACGGCCACAACGTCGAGGCGGTGTGCCACAACGCGTACCTCGACTAGATCAGCGGGCCGGCGCGATCAACTGGCCGGCGCGATCAGCTGGCCGGCGCGATCAGCTCGGCGCGATCAGCTCGGCGCGATCAGCTCGATCGGCGGCCCCGCCACCGGCTCGGTGACTTCGCCGATCGCCGCCGCCGGCAGCCCCGCCGCACGCAACTCGGCGACGCAGGCCTCGGCGCGCGCCGCCGGCACGCACAGCAGCAGCCCGCCGCTGGTCTGCGCGTCGCACGCCAGCGACGCCAGCAACTCGCGGGCGTGGCGCGATGAACCGGTGCTGGCTTCGCCGCCATCATCGCCGAGCTCGGGCGGGGCGGTGGCCTCGGGAGCCTCGGGCGGCTCGGCGACCAACGGCGCGCCGTCGGCCCACCGCACCAGCTCGGCGACGAACGCGCGGTTGGCCTTGCTGCCCGCCGGGCACAGCTTCGCGCGCAGGTGATGCAGGGCGTCGGTCAAGAGCGGCAGCCGCGCGAGCTCGATCCGCGCGCCGACCCCGGAGCCGCGCACGATGTTGCGCAGGTGGCCGAGCAGGCCGAACCCGGTGATATCGGTCGCCGACGTCACGCCGTGCGCGTGGCCGATCCGCGCCGCGTCGCGGTTGAGCGTGGTCATCGACGCGATCGCCTCGCCTGCCGCCGCCGCGCTCGCGACGCCCTTCTTGATCGCCTGGCCGATCACGCCGGTGCCGAGCGCCTTGGTCAGTACCAGGATCTGGCCCGGCACCGCGGTCCGGTTGGACCACAGCGCGTGGGGCTCGACCTCGCCGGTCACCGACAGCCCGTACTTGAGCTCCTGATCGCGGACCGAGTGGCCGCCGACGATCGCGACGCCGGCCTCGGCGCACTGCTCCGCGCCGCCCGCGAGGATCTCGTCGAGGACCTCGAGCGCCAGCTGGTCGTCGGGGAAGAATACCAGGTTGAGCGCGAACCGCGGCTCGCCGCCCATCGCCCAGACGTCCGACATCGCGTTGGTCGCCGCGATCGCACCGAATGCCCGCGGATCGTCGACCAGCGGCGCGATGACATCGGCGGTGAGCACCAGATCGCGGCCGCCCGCGCCGCGCACCACCGCCGCGTCGTCGGACAGCGCGTGGTCGACGATGATGTCCGGACGCACGCCCGCCTTCGCGCCCGGCAGGTGCGTCAGGACGTGGGTCAGCTCACCGAGCCGAAGCTTGGCGGCTCAACCACCGCCGCGGGCGTACTGGGTGAGACGGAGTGCGGCGCGTGCTTCGGGCGTCATGCCCGCATCTAACCCCAGAGCTCAGCTGATGTGACCCGCCGCGCCGCGGATATTTGGCGATCTCTGCGTGGCCGCGCCGCTCGCTCAGGGCAGCGCGATGCGCTGCGTGAACAGCTCGAACGCTACCCCCTGCGTGGCGCGATCGGTGTCGAGCCGCTGCGCCGGGGCCTGGAAGATCACCGCGATGCGATAGCCCGGACCGATCAGCGGCACGCCGATCTGGCGCATCATCACGCCGTTGAGCTTGCCGTGAAACGACAGCAACGGGCGATCCATGCCGCCGATGCGGAGCGACTTCATCACGTCGAACGTGAGGTGGTTGCGCTTGGCGTAGTCGCGCGCGAGGTCCATCGGATCGTTGGACGCGAGATCGATCGGGCCGGCGAATATCGCCAGGCCGCCGCCATCGGTCGCGCCGATGACCGCGCCCTGCGTCGTGGTCTGGAACTGCGGCGGGATGAGCAGATACACGCCCTGGCCGACGCCGAGCTTGGTGCCCGGGAGCGCCTTGGCGCGCCACGGATCGGGGGCCGGCGGCGCGGGGACCGGCCCGGGCGGCGTCGGGGTCACCGGCAGCGCTGGCGGCGCTTCGGTGTGCCGGCGCTGCTCGAGCGCGAACAGCGTGACGCTCGACAGCGCGGCGACCACCACGCCGGCGATCACGAGCAGCGGCAGCTTGTGCCCGGGGCTCGGCGCAGGCCGCCGCGCGGGGTACGCGACCGGTGCGGGATACGGTGCGGCCGATGCGTGATAGGGCGCGACCGGTGCGGCCGGTAAGGGATACGGTGCGGCCGGTGCGGGATACGACGCCGCCGGTGCGGGATACGCCACCGCCGGTGCGGGATACGGCGCCGCCGGTGCGGGATACGGCGCGGCGGCCGGGGGTGGCTGCGGCTGGTGCGCCGCCGGTGGTGCGGCGGCGGGGCCCGGTGCCGGCGGCGCCGGCATTGCCAGCAGTGGATGTGCCGAGTACGCCGCCGGCGTCTCGATCGCCACGGCGCGGCCGCCCTGCCCCGGCTGGCTCGCCGGCCCCGCGCTGCTCGGCATCCCGGTCACCGCCACCGCGGCCGCTCCGGTCACCGGACGCCGCGACCGCGGATCCGGCGGTTGTTGCGCGAGCAGCGCCGCGATCTGCTCGCCGACCACCTCCATCGTCGCCGGCCGGCCCGCCGGGTCCTTGGCCATCGCGCCGAGGATCAGCGCGTCGAGCGCCGGCGGCAGCGCGAGCTCGGGCCGGCGCCTGGACGGCGGCACCGGGTGCTCGAGCAGGTGCTTGGACAGCATCGCGAGCACGGTCGGCGCGTCGTGCGGCAACCGCGCGGTCACCATCTCGTACAGCAGACAGCCGAGCGCGTAGATATCGGTCCGGCCGTCGATCGCCTCGGCGCGGATCTGCTCGGGCGCCATGTACTGCGGCGTGCCCAGCATGTCGCCCTGCTGGGTCATCTGCATCTGGGTCGCGCGGGTATCGTCGCGCAGCTTCGCGATCCCGAAGTCGAGCACGCGCGCGATGTCGTGGTCCCTGCCGCGATCCTGCAGCATCACGTTGTCGGGCTTGAGATCGCGGTGGATGATGGCGCGGGCGTGCGCGTCGGCGAGCGACGCCGCGACCTGGTGCGCGATCGCGAGCGCGCGGCGCGGCGACAGCGGCGCCTCCTGGTGGATCACCGAGCGCAGCGATCGGCCCTCGATGTACTCCATCGCGATGAACAGCGTGCCGTCGGCGTCCTGCCCGAAGTCGTAGATGTTGACCGTGTTGGGGTGGCTGAGCTTGGCCACCACCTCGGCCTCGGCGTTGAACCGCCGCAGCACCAGCTCGTTGCCCAGGACATCGGGCCGCAACAGCTTCACCGCGACGGTGCGCTTGAGCGAGATCTGCTCGGCGCGGAACACCGCGCCCATGCCGCCCTCGCCGAGCTTGGCCAGCATGCGGTAGCGCCCGGCGATCTCGCGGCCGATCATCGCCGGTGCCTCGCCGAGGTTCGGGTTCGACGCCGGTTCGGTCGACGCCGCCGCGGCGCCGCACACGCCGCAAAACCGGGCGTCACCGTGGTTGGCGGCCCCGCACTGCGCGCACGTCATGACACCGGCCCCGGCCCCTCGGTCATCGCAAAGATCCCGTACAGCGGGTGCGCGGCGCCGCGCATCAGCCGGACCTCGACCCGGCGATCGGCGTACAGCGCGATCACGACCAGCGCGTCGCCGCCGCCGTCGGGCACCGGCGCGAACGCGAGGTAGACTCGCAGCGGATCGCCGCCGAACGTCAGGCCGGCCAGCGCGTCGGCCTCGGCGCCGTCGAGCGAGGCGATCGAGGTCTCGGGCAGCAGGTCATCGACCGCGAGCCGCGCCGCGAAGCTGTGGCCATCGATCTGGTCGATCTCCAGGGTCGCGGTGGTGCCGACCACGTTGGTGTGCAGGACGTCCGCGCCCCCGACGCGGTGGCCGTGCCACGCGCCGCGGAACTCGCGCAGGTCGCTGCACCCCAGCAGCATCAGCAGCCCCAGCGTGGCCCAGCGCACCACGGGAACGTAGCACCGCCGGTGAACGATGCGCTACGTTCCCGGGACATGCGGGGCCGGCTCCTGTTCGCGGTCGTGGCGCTGGTCGCCGCGCGGCCCGCGTATGCCGCTGACCCGCAGGGCGCCCCGCCGCAGGGCGGTCCTGCCGCGGGACCGCCACCGGGCGCGGATCCGGGGGCCGCGCCGGTCCCGGTGATGGGCCCTCCGACGATGGGCCCTGATGACGGTCCATCGGCGGGCGAGCCGTTGCCACCCGGGCCACCCGCGTCGCCCGATGCCGCACCCGACGCCGTCTCGCCCGACGGCCCGCCCGATGCCGCACCACCCGACAGCCCACCGCCCGACGACTCCGCGGGCGCGCCGCTCCACGAGGACAACGAGTTCGGCCCGGTGATCCAGATCGAGGAGATCGACATCACCGGCAACACCGCCACGCAGCCCGAGATCATCCGGCGCGCGCTGCGGCTCAACGCCGGCGACGTCCTGCACTCGAGCGACAAGCGGCTGCGCGACGCCAAGTACAAGATCCTCGCGCTCGGGTTCTTCCGCGACGTGACGCTCGCGGTCCGCAAGGGCAGCCAGCGCGGCCAGGTCATCGTCGAGGTCCACGTCGTCGAGCGCGGCACCCTGGTGCTCAACCGGCTGTGGTTCGGCACCACCGCGCTGTCGCCGTGGTGGTTCGGCGCCGACGTCGGCGAGCGCAACCTGCTCGGCACCGGGATCGCGGTCGGCGGCGGCTTCATCTACGCCAAGCAGTCCCCCGACGTCCCCGGCGGCCGCGATCAGTACGCCGGCGAGCTCCGGGTCTCGCAGCCCGCGCTGCGCGGCTCGCCGTGGGGGGCGAGCGCCGCGGCGACCCTGGTCCACGGCAGCGAGCCGTACCGGGTCTCGGGCCCGCCCGACGACGACAACCCCGCCCGGCAGCGCGCGTTCTCGTACCGCCGGATGGGCGTCCGGATCGGCGCGACCTACGACGTCAGCGCGCTGACCACGCTGTCGATGGGCCTGCGCGCCGAGACGATCGACGCCGAGCTACCCGAGGCGCCGACCCGGGCGTTCCCCGACGGCCACACCGGCGCGGTCGATCTCCACCTCGATCCGGGGTCGAGCCGGGTGGTCACCGCGAGCTTCGCGTTCGACCGCGACACCCGCCCCGATCCGGTGCTGCCGCACGCCGGCGGCCACATCCTGCTGTCGGCCGAGCTCGGCGGCGCGCTGCTCGGCGGCAGCTACGACTTCGCGACGATCTTCGGCCGCTACGAGCACTACTGGCCGCTGTTCGGCGAGCACCACGCGATCGCGATCAAGTTTGCCGGCGGCGTGGTGGTCGGCGACGCGCCCCGGTTCGATCGGATCTACATCGCCGACGTCGACCGCATGCTGACCCCGCGCGCGCTCGGCCTGGTGCTGTCGACCGCGGCGCCGCTGTCGATCCTCGGCACCCGCGCCGACAAGCCGACCTACGGTGACCTCGGCGGCAGCGCGACCGTCGAGTACGCGATCCGGCTGTTCCGCGGCCAGGGCAAGCGCCGGGTCTACGGCGGCGACGTGTTCTTCGGCGCCGGGCTGTGGGGGCTCGCCGAGGACACCGATCTGCACGCGCGCGACACCAGCATCCCGGCGGCGCTGCCGCTCGACCTCTACCTCGACGCCGGGGTCCGGCTCGACACCGATATCGGCACGTTCGAGCTCACGATCGCGAACGCGCTCGGACGGCTGCGGTGAGGCTCTACGCCATCGCGGCCGCCGCCGCGGTTGTCCTTGGCGCGCCGCTCGCCCACGCCGACGACGATCAACCCGAGCTCCAGCACCTGAAGTTCGTCGAGGCCGGCGATGACCTCCTGGTCTCGACCGTGCCGCCGGGCGGGATCGGCAAGCTGTTCGACACCACGGCGTTCGATGCGCTCGGCACCGGGATCCCGTCGACCGTGGTGATCCGGGTCCAGATCACGCCGCGCGACTCCGACACGCCGGTCGCCGAGCAGCTGATCCAGCGCTCGGTGGTCTACGACGTGTGGGACGAGATCTACACCCTGCGGCTCGAGGAGCCGGGCACCCACAAGACCGTCAAGGCCAAGTTCCGCGCCGAGGCGCTCAAGTGGCTGACCGCGATCGACAGCATGCCGCTCGCCCGGCTCGCGGTGCTGCCGGTCGGCCAGGTGTTCGTGCTCAAGATGGTCGTCGAGCTCAACCCGGTGTCGAAAGAGACCCTCGCCGAGGTCCGGCGCTGGCTCAGCCAGGGCAACGGCGGCGGCCTCGATCGCGGCGGCGCGTTCTTCGGCTCGTTCGTCTCGGTGTTCTACAACCCCAAGATCGCCGACGCCGACCGCGTGCTTCGGATCCGCTCGCAACCGTTCTACAGGGCCCCCCCGTGACCACAGCGCGATCCACCGACAAACCGTTGCCCCTCCAGCTCAAGCTCACCGCGGCGCTGGTGCTGATCGTGATCACGCCGCTGGTCGTCGCGGCGATCCTCGTCGATCAGCTCGGCAAGACCGCGGCCAACGTCACCGCCGGCGAGGCGACATCGCCGATCGCGATCATGGAGAAGGCCAAGCACACCTACGGCGACATGGTCGAGCTGACCAAGCGGCTGCACGGCGAGGTCGCGGCCCGGCTGGCGCGCAGCCCCGAGCTGATCGCGCTCGATCCGACCGCCAACCTGACCAGGATCGTCAACGACGAGCCGGGGCTGCGCGCGATCGCGCTGCTGCGCGCCGACGGCCGCGCGGTGGCCGAGGCCGAGCGTCCGCTATCCGGACCGGACCTGCGCGACACCGTGTTCGATCAGCCGCTGGGCACCGCGGGCGCGACCCTGCGGCTGACGTTCGAGGTCTCGGGGACGATCAACGACGACCTGCGCCACCTCCAGGAGTCGATCAAGACCGCGCACACGCTGGCGCGGATCCGCACCACCTTGCCCGACAGCTACCGCGCCACGTTCCTCACGTTGCTCGGGGTCGCCGCGCTCGCCGCGGCCGCGGCCGGGATCTGGGCGTCGTCGTTTGTCACCCGGCGGATCACGGCGCTGGTCGCCACCGCGCGCAAGGTCTCCGAGGGCCAGCTCTCGGCCCGGGTCGAGCTGCGCGGCCACGACGAGCTCGCCGAGCTCGGCAGCGCGTTCAACACCATGCTCGACGACCTCGACCAGGCCCGCGCCCAGCTCGAGTACCTCCAGCGCATGGGCGTGTGGCAGGACGTCGCGCGCCGGCTCGCCCACGAGATCAAGAACCCGCTGACCCCGATCCAGCTCGCGGTCCAGCAGTGCGTGTCGTCGTACAAGGGCGACGACGCGCGCTACCAGCGCCTGCTGGTCGACACCGGCGAGATCGTCGGCGAGGAGATCACCAGCCTGCGCCGGCTGGTCGATACGTTCCGCACGCTCGGCGCGCTGCCCAAGGTCGAGAAGGCGCCGCTCGCGCTCGGCGACGTGATCCACGAGCTCAAGCTCGACCCTGCGATGGCGACCCGGCTCGTGCTGCAGCCGCCGGACGCCCCGGTCACCGTGCGCGCCGACAAGCTGCTGCTCAAGCGCGTGCTCGCCAACCTGGTCGAGAACGGGATCCACGCCGGCGAGGAGGCCGGCGGCTCGGCCGAGGTCGCGATCAGCTGGGCGACCGACGCCCGGCGCGACGTCGTGACGATCACGGTCGACGATCACGGCAAGGGCGTCACCGACGCCAACCGCGACAAGATCTTCGAGCCCTACGTCACCACCAAGGCTGCCGGCACGGGCCTCGGCCTCGCGATCGCCCGCAAGATCGCGATCGAGCACGGCGGCGATCTCGTGCTGGCTCCGGACCGCGCGCCCACCGGCGGTGCGCGATTCGTGGTCTCATTGCCGCTGCGTGGCCCCGAGAACTCGATGTCGTGAGCTGGTGGTGCTGGCCTGGGTCGCGGCGGCGGTCGCCGGGTGCGGCTGGCTGCCGCCCGATAGCCCGCCGGCTGCGCCCGCGCCGCCGGATCCCGACGCGCCGGTGCTCCACGACTGGAAGATCACCGGCCACGTGCTCGGGCCCAACGCGCTGATCTCCGAGCTCGACGCGACCAGCTTCCACGGCCGCACGGTCTCGGTGTCG
>DATBBB010000460.1:0-11831 GCA_036271215.1 Kofleriaceae bacterium
GTGCTCGTGGGCGTGGGTTCCGGACGGAGCGCCCACGTGTGCGTGAGGATCGTGGGCTTGGGGATCATGGGCGTGGACACCGGACAAACCATGTTCGTGGGTGCCGAACAGAGCACCCACGTGGGCGTGGGGATCGTGAGCGTGGGTGCCGGACAGAGCGTCCACGTAGGCATGGGGATCTTGGGCGTGGGCACCGGCCAACCCGTGCTCGGAGGCGTGGGTGCCGGACAGAGCGTCCACGTAGGCATGGGGATGTTGGGTGTGGGCACCGACCAATCCGTGCTCGGAGGCGTGGGTGCCTGACAGGGCGCCCACGTGGGCGTGGAGATCGTGGGCGTGGACGCCGGCCAACCCGTGCTCGGGGGCGTGGGTGCCTGACAGGGCGCCCACGTGGGTGTGTGGACCGTGGACGTGGGCACCGGACACCCTGTGCTCGTGCGCGTGGGTGCCGGACAAAGCGCCCACGTGGGCATGGGTGCTGGACGATACGCTCACGACGCCCGAATGGCTCGGCCGTCGCCGGTTGCGGACGGTCACCGTTCGTGTATCCCCCACTTCGCGCCGACATGCCAACCCTGTGCGCGCCGAACGTGACGCCTTGCGAAACGTGGTGGTTCGCACGCCACGCTGGTACGCTGGACGGCGATGGCCGCGCCGGGCTCAGAGCCCACCCCGCTGCTCGAAATCCGCGATCTGGTGACCGAATTTCGCACCGAGCAGGGCACGGTGCGCGCCGTCGATGGGGTGTCATTCGAGATCCCGCGGCGCGCGACGCTCGGGGTAGTCGGCGAGTCGGGTTGCGGCAAGAGCGTGACCGCGCTGTCGATCATGCGGCTGGTCGCATCGCCGCCCGGCCGGATCGCCGGCGGAACGATCAAGCACGCTGGACGCGACCTCTTGGCGCTGCGGCCGGCGGAGATGCGCCAGATCCGCGGCAACCGGATCGCGATGATCTTCCAAGAGCCAATGACATCGCTGAACCCGGTGTTCACGGCCGGCGATCAGGTCGGTGAAGCGGTCCGGCTGCACCAGCACAAGTCACGTCGCGAGGCTCGCCAGATCGCGATCGAGATGTTTCGGCTGGTCGGCATCCCGTCGCCCGAGGACCGGATCGACGCCTACCCGCACCAGCTGTCGGGCGGGATGCGGCAGCGCGTGATGATCGCGATGGCGCTGGCGTGCAAGCCAGATCTGCTGATCGCCGACGAGCCGACCACAGCGCTCGACGTCACGATCCAGGCCCAGATCCTCGATCTGCTGCGCTCGCTGCAGCGCGACCTCGGGATGAGCATCCTCCTGATCACCCACGACCTCGGGGTGGTCGCCGAGACCTGCGACGAGGTGATCGTGATGTACGCCGGACGGATCGTCGAGCGCGCGCGAACCGACGTGTTGTTCGCCGCGCCGCGCCATCATTACACTGCGGGCCTTCTGCGCTCGGTCCCGAGCTACGGCGAGGGCACCGAGATCGCCGAGCACGGCCGGCTGATCGAGATCAAGGGCATGGTGCCGTCGTTGACCGAGCTGCCGGTCGGCTGCAAGTTCGTTGACCGTTGCTCGGCCGCGCAGGCGAAGTGCCGCGCCGAGGAGCCGGCGCTGACCCAGATCGGGGCGTCGTGGGTGCGCTGCCATTTCCCGGTCGAGGCGGCAGCCTCAGCGGCGGCGGCCCCGGCGGCGGCCGCCCCGAATGCGCCAGCCCCGAAGGCCCGGGAAGGCGCAACGGCCGCTCGGCTCGATCCGTCCGCGCGCGCCGGCGAACCTGCCGCCGCCAAGATCAACCAGGCTGCCGACGTCCTGGTCTCGGTGCGCGGCGTGTCGAAGCACTTCCCGACCAAGCTGGCCTGGCCCAGGCAGCCCGGGCTCGCGCCGCATGTCCGGCTGTGGCGCGCGGTCAGCCGGATGCCGGCGATGGTCCAGGCGGTCACCGAGATCGATCTCGAGATCCGGCGCGGCGAGACCCTCGGGCTCGTCGGCGAGTCCGGCTGCGGCAAGTCGACGCTCGGCCGGACGATCCTGCGGCTCTACGAGCCGAGCGCCGGCCGCATCGTGTTCGACGGCACCGAGCTGACCGAGCTCGCCCCGCGCGTGCTGCGCCCGCTGCGCCGCCACATGCAGATGATCTTTCAGGATCCCTACGCGTCGCTCAACCCGCGGATGACGGTCGGCGCCGCGATCGCCGAGCCGCTCGCGATCCACCGGCTGGCCGGCTCGGCCGCCGCGCGCGCCGAGCGCGTGCAGGAGCTGCTCGCGCGGGTCGGCCTGCGCGCCGACGCGGCGCGGCGCTATCCCCACGAGTTCAGCGGCGGCCAGCGCCAGCGGATCGGCATCGCGCGGGCGCTCGCGTGCAAGCCGCAGTTCCTGGTGTGCGACGAGCCGATCAGCGCGCTCGACGTCTCGATCCAGGCCCAGATCGTCAACCTGCTCGAGGATCTACAGGACGCCGAGCGGCTGACCTACCTGTTCATCTCGCACGACCTCAAGGTCGTCCAGCACATCTGCGACCGCGTCGCGGTGATGTACCTCGGCCGGATCGTCGAGCTCGCCGACGCCAAGACGCTGTACCGCGGTCCGCGCCACCCTTACACCCAGGCGCTGCTGTCCGCCGTGCCGCGCATCGATCCCAAGGCGCGCAAGGGCCGGATCCTGCTCCAGGGCGACGTCCCGAGCCCGATCAACCCGCCCAAGGGCTGCGCATTCCACCCCCGGTGCCCCGTCAAGGACAAACCGGCGGCCTGCTTTCACGAGCTTCCTCGGCTACGGGTGCTGCGGAATGGCGCACAGGCCGCCTGCCACGTCGCCGAGTGATACATTCCAGGCGCCATGGTTGCGTGGTCGGGTGAGCTCGCAATGCGGCCGCTGCCGGCGGTCCTGCTCGATCTGTACGAGCGGCTGGCGACCGGCAAGCTGGTGCTCAAGCGCGGCCGGGTCTCGAAGACCGTCGATCTGGTCAACGGCAACCCGGTCAGCACGTCGTCGACCCCGCGCGATGAAACGCTCGGCCACTTCCTGGTCTCGGGCGGCGTGCTGAACGAGGACCAGCACCGATCTGCGGTCCACCACGCGGCGCGCGCCGGGCTCAAGCTCGGCGAGGCGCTGGTCGCGCTGCAGCTGCTGACGGTCGAGCAGCTGATCGATCAGCTCGGCCGCCAGGCCCGCCACAAGCTGGTCCAGGCACTGCGCTGGCCGCAGGGCGCGTGGCGGTTCGACGCCTCGAGCCAGGCGGTCGAGGGCGTCCAGCTCCGCATGGTCGAGGTCGTGCTCGACGGGCTGTGCGAGACCGCCGTCGAGGATCTCGATCGCCTGGCGCGGCTCGACGCGATGACGTTCCAGCTGACCGAGCGCGGCCGCCGGATGCACGACGAGCTGGTGCGCGTGTTCGGCCACACGTCGATCGAGCTGCTCGAGGACGGCGCGACGATCGGCGAGATCGAGCGCGCGTTCAACGATCGCGCCTGGGCGCGCACCGCGGTCGACGCGATGCTGATGTGCGACGCGATCACCGCCGAGGTCGACGATATCGGCCTGGGCACCGCGGTGGGCGGCGGCGACCGGATGGCGGTCTCGGTGGCGCGCGCGCCGACGCGGCCGCAGGCACCGGGCTCGGCGCTGTTCGACCTCCTGTTCGACGATCTGAGCGACGCACCGGTGGCCGAGGGCGGTGCGATCCCGATCGAGTTCGAGGACGGCGCGGCCCCCGACTCCGGCGTGGTCTCGGTTGCCGACGTCGAGACCGCGACCCAGCGCAGCGACAACGCGACCGCCGCGCGCCAGGCGCTGACCGCCGAGCACCAGCGGATCCAGAACATCGATCATTACGCGGTGTTGATGATCGGCCGCCGGGCCGCCCCCGAGGAGATCGAGACCGCATACATCGTGCGCACCGCGCTGCTCGACCGCGACTCGCCGGTGATCCGCGATCCGCGCGACCGCGCCAAGCTCGAGCAGCTGCGCCAGATCTACGAGTCGGCGCGCACGACCTTGCTCGACGCGCGCGCGCGCGGCGCCTACGACCGCGAGCTCGCGGGCGGCGAGCTCGCGGCTGTCCCGCCGGGGATCGACGCCGAGATCAGCTTCCGCATGGCGGAGGAGCTGATGGCGCGCAACCTCTGGATGCAGGCGGTCGGCCAGATCAAGACGGTGATCGCGCGGTCGCCGGGCGAGGCCGACTACCACGCCGCGCTCGGCTGGTCGGAGTGGATGGCCGGCGAGCAGCGCCCCGAGGCGGCCGACGCGGCGCGCCCGCACCTGAACCAGGCGCTCGCGATCAACCCCGATCACGCCGCGGCGCACGACTACAAGGGCCGGATCAACGCCGCGCTGCGCAGCGACGACGCCGAGGCGTTGTTCCACCTCGAGCGCGCGATCGATCTCGATCCGATGCGGACCGATGCGGTGGCGGCGACCGAGCGCCTGCTGCTCGAGCGCGGCGAGCTGCGGCGCTACGAGAAGGTGCTCAAGCGCCTGCTGTTCCGGCTGCGCGGCCGCGGCTCGGCGGTCGAGGCCAAGGCGTGGGTCCGGCTCGCCGAGCTGTACTTCGATCAGCTCGACGATCCCGAGGCCGGGGCGCAGGCCGCCGCCAACGCGCGCCGGATCAGCCCGCAGGACAGCGACGTGCTGCCGCTGCTCCAGCGCACCGCCGCGCGGATGCGGCGCGATACGCTCGAGCCGATCCGCGCCGGCTGGCGCGACGCGCTCGGCGACCCGCGGACCGGGGCGGCGCTGGTCCGCAGCGCCGAGTCGCACGGCCACATGGACGCGGCGTTCCTCGCGGCGTCGACGATGGTCGCGATCGGCACCGCCGATCCGCACATGGCCTCGCTCTACGAGCAGCGCCGGGTCCGCGTCCCGGCGGTCCCCGAGCACGAGCTCAGCCGCGATCAGTGGGCGATGCTGCGCCACAAGGACGACGCCGTCGAGCTCGGCGCGATGATGGAGCTGGTCGCGCCGGCGGTGCACGCGCTCGCGCCGATGACCTTGGCCGACAGCGATGTCGACGCCGGCACGCTGGTCGACGACACCGACATGCCGCCGGCGTTCGCGCGGCTGCGTCACCTGTACGCCGATCTGCTCGGCGTGCCGGCCGCGCCGGTGTACTCGCGGGTCGAGCTCGGCACCCAGATCCACGTCGTCGCCGCCGATCCGGCGGTGCTGATCGCGGGCGATGAAGCGCTGACCGCACCCGAGCGCCCCGAGCTGGTCTACCGGCTGGTCCGCGCGATGACGTACCTGTGGCCGGGCCGCGCGGTCGGGGCGTCGCGGCCGGGCCGTGTGCTGCGCGCGATCGTGCTCGCGGTGTTCCGCGAGGCGTCGGGTTCGGCGATCGGCATCGAGGATCCGCTGGCGTCGAGCGCGGCCGACGTGGTCGCCATGCTGCCGGCGGTCAACCGGGTACAGGCACGAGCGGCGGCGCTGCGCCTGCTGTCGCGCGGTGATGGCCTCAACCTCTCGGTGTGGGCCCGCTCGCTATCGCGCACGGCGGACCGCGCCGGTATGCTGCTGTGCGGCGACATTCCGGCCGCTTTTGCCGGGGCCAAGGAGATCGGCGAGCTCGACCGGGATCTCGTCGAGTTTGCGTATAGCGCCGCTCATGTACGGCTGCGAGTGGCGCTCGGTTTGTCGCGCGGATAGTCGGGTCGCATGGTGGGTTGGGCGAGGCTATAGTGAAGGGAATGACGGAGGGGTCGCTCACCAAGCCGGCACATCTGCAGCCGGTGACGACGTCGCGCTGGGCGTGGCTCGCGCGGCGGCCGGCCGGGTTGGCGGCGGCCGTGCTCGGGCTGGCGGCGTTCATCGTGGTCGCGGTCGCGCAGCCGCGGCCGTGGGCCACGCCCGACTGGCACCTCAGCGTGCCGGGCGCGGCGGTCACGGCACTGGCGGCGGCGATCTCGCTCGCGCGGCGCGAGCACGGTGCCTACCCGCTCTGGTTACTCGGCCTCGGGTTGGCGGGCGCGGCGGTCGTGCTCGGCTGGTTCCTGATGCTCGCGATCGTGATCGGCGTGACGGCGGTGCTGATCCTGATCCTTCATGCCGTGATGTGAGGATGTGATGCCCGAACCGAAGATCGACACGAAGTCCGACCACGACCTGATCTACGACTGGAACTCCGTCGAGAAGGTCGCTCCGTTGTCGCCGCGCCGCCGCGTCCAGTTCGTCGACGAGACCCTGCGCGACGGCATCCAGTCGCCGTCGGTCGTCGATCCGACGATCGAGGACAAGCTCCGGCTGGTCGAGCTCGCGAACGAGCTCGGCATCGACACCATGGACATTGGCCTGCCGGGCGCCGGCGCGCGCGCCGTCGAGGACGTCACCACGATCGCGGAGCACATCAAGGCCAACCGGCTGCGGATCAAGCCGGCGTGCGCGGCGCGCACCCACCAGGCCGACGTCCAGGCGGTGATCGACATCTCGCAGAAGGTCGGGATCGAGATCGAGATCATGTGCTTCATCGGCTCGTCGCCGATCCGGCAGTACGCCGAGGACTGGGACCTCGCGCGGCTGTTGCAGCTGTCGGCCGACGCGATCGATCTCGGCCGGCGCTACAACCTGCCGGTCAGCTATGTCACCGAGGACACCACGCGGTCGCGCCCGGAGGTCCTGACCAAGCTGTTCACCAACGCGGTCGAGCACGGCGCCAAGCGGCTCGTCGTGTGCGACACCGTCGGTCACGCCACGCCGGACGGCATCCGCAACCTGCTCAAGTTCACGCGCAACGTGCTCGACGGCACCGGCCGGTCCGACATCGGGATCGACTGGCACGGCCACAACGACCGCGGGCTCGGCGTGGTCAACTCGATCTTCGCGATCGAGTACGGCGCCGATCGGATCCACGGCACGGCGCTCGGCATCGGCGAGCGGATCGGCAACGCCGCGCTCGATCAGATCTTGCTCAACCTCAAGCTGCTAGGTGAGCTGCCGGAGCACGATCTGTCCAAGCTCGTCGAGTGGTGCCAGGTCGCGTCGCGCGCGACCCAGGTCGCGATCCACCCGCAGTACCCGCTCGCCGGCAGCGATGCGTTCCGGACCGCCACCGGCGTGCACGCCGCGGCGATCATCAAGGCCGAGAAGAAGGGCGACGCCTGGCTCGCCGACCGGATCTACTCCGGCGTGCCGGCGGGGATGTTCGGCAAGGAGCAGTCGATCGAGGTCGGCCATTACTCCGGCGAGTCGAACGTCGTGTACTGGCTCAAGAAGCGCGGGTACGAGCCGACCGACGCCGTGGTCAACGCCGTGCTCGGCGCCGCCAAGCGCGGCGACCGCGTGCTCGGCGACGACGAGATCGCCGATGTCATCCGCGACCTGACGCGGGGGCGCCCGTCGTGAAGCGCGCGGCGAGGCTGGGCGCGATCGGCGTGACCGCGCCGGTCGCCAGCGCGATCCGGTAGTGCCGCGTGCCGTCGAGCGTCAGCTCGGCGGTGTCGTCGGGCGAGAACGTCAGCTGAGCGTCGATCGCGAACCGCCGCGCGACGGTCCCGGCCGGCGCGGTGTGCTCGGTGCTGATCGCGAGCTCGATGTCGCCGCCGATCGCGCGCTGATCATCGACGACCACGTGGTACGTCGCGTCGTAGCGGTAGTGGTACCCCGAGGCGTTGTCGCGGGTGTCGTAGGCCAGGTGGCCGATGCCGTCGACGTGTGCGATCGAGCGCGTGATCCCGGTCAGCTGCCACGTGGCGTCGTGCGCGATCGACACCGCCAGGTACGGCAACTCCAGCTCGCTCGACCACGTGGTGCGGACCGCGGCACCGGTGCTGGTCGGACCGCACGGCGCGACCGCGGCGCCATTCGCGGTGTGGCAGGTGAGCACGTAGTGGTAATCGCGCCCGGCCGTGGTGCCGGTGAACCCACCGTCGTTACCTCGCGCCAGTCCCGGAGGTACGTCACCGCGCGCGAGCGCCGCCGCGGCCCGCAGGGCACTCACCTCGTCGCCCTGGTGCGAGGCCGTGATCCCGATCGACGTTGCAATATCTGCATAGTCCTCTTCGGTGGGCGTATCGCGTGTCCCGTCAGCGCACGCGGTGCCGAGCGCAGCCAGTGGCATGAGGGCCAGGCCAAGCAAACTTGCAAGCCGCATATGCAATGAGTCACAGCAAGCGAAAGGCCAGTCGCCACGGCGCACACCGAGCGTGAGGGCTCCCGAATGGTCGATTCGATCGATTCGATGGCCGGAATCGCGAAGCTCGTCGAGACCACGCCGGGCGACGGCCGGGCTATGCAGCGTCCTTGATCGGCCAGCGCCGATCGGCAGCCTCGAGCGCGAAGCCGTCGCCGGCGGTCGTGGCCCCGTCGGTCGCGCGCGCGTCACGCGTCGCGGGCAGCTCGATGATCCGCTCGGCGACCGCGTGGTACGCGGGCCCGGCGATCCGGCCGCGCAGCCGATCGTGCACGCGGACGTAGAGCGCGTGATCCGGTGCCTGGCGCAGCGAGCCGTAGTCGAGCTCGGTCTCGCGATCGTCGTCCCACAGCACGAAGCAGCGATCGCCGTCCCAGCGCGCCGAGCGCGCCCGCAGGTGCGCGTCTTCGATCTCGACGTAGGCGTAGCGCTTGTCGTCGAGCCGGACGACGTCGCGGCCGTCGTCACGAACATCGAGCCAGCGCAGCAGCGCCTGCCGCAGCCGCGGATGCGTGACCTGCGTGCCCTCGTGCCAGAACATCCCTGTACGATCGAGGCGCAGGCCGATCGCCCGCATCTTCTCGATCATTGCCTCGGTCAAGCCGGGTGGGCCGTCCATCCCCAGACTATGCCGCACGTCACGCGTCAGACCAGCCTGGGGCGGGGCTGTCGGTGCAAACGCCGACCGCGCCGTAGGGAGATGCCGGGCACGAGCTCGGCGGGGAAGGTGTAGCGGGGCTGCCTTCGCCGGTGCGCAGCGGGTCGCCGCCCTGGATGACGACCTGTGCAGATCGGTGCGATCGGCGGGTCCCTCAGGCCGGCTTCAGGTCGGCCTCAGGTCGGCTTCAGGCCGGCTCGGGCGATCTGGTCCTTGGTCCACAACTTCTGCTTCTTGAGCCTGGTGATCTCGACCTGCTCGGCGGGGCTCAGCACACGTCGACGTTCGAGCATCCTCAGCTGTTCGTCGAGTCGACGGTGTTCGGCGGTCAGCTGCTCCAGCACTGCCTGCTTCGAGCCCTCGGTCGTGGTCGTCACTTCGCCTCCAGCTGCATCCCCTCTACGATAGTCCGGCGATCCCCACGCGGCAATTGCTCGATGAATTGCAACAGCTGGCAAATCGCAGCTTCGCCGACTCGTGGTGTCGCGTCTCCGAGGCGACACGCGGGCGAAACATGCAGCGCCGGCGCGTGCGAGACCTTCAGCGCCGGCGCGTGTGAGACCTTCAGCGCTGGCGCGTGCGAGACCTTCAGCGCCGGCGCAACGCGCCTGGAACCCCATCGGGGTACATGACCTCGGCCTCCGATGGCCGGATGTAGGTCGGGGCACCTGCGCGCGTGATGTCGACTCGCGCGCCGGCGAGCGCACGCCGCGCCACCGCGCTGCCCGAGGGGGTGCGCGCCGCGAGCCAGCCGCCATCCGCACCGAGCGGACCGAGCACATCGCGAAACGCATCGATCGCATCGCCCGCGTAGCACACCGGCGGCACCGTCGGCTCCGCCGGCGCCGGCGGCGCCGCCGGGGTCGCCGGCGTCGATCGCCCGGCCTGCGGCCCCTGCGCCTGTGCGACGAGCTCGGCGACCCACGGCGCCAGCGCCGCCGGTGCCAGCACGCGCTCGGCCGCGAGCGCCGCGCCGTGGCGAAAGCACCCGGCGAACACCTCGCCGCGCCGCGCGTCGAGCACCGCGCAGATCACACCGTCGGCGTGCGTCAACCGGTGCTGCGCCGCGAGCTCGCGCGCCGCGTCGTCGGCCAGCGCGGCCAGCGACGACACCGCCCACAGCGGCCGCCGCGCGGCGAACGCGATGCCCTTCGCGGTCGCCATCCCGATCCGCAGCCCGGTGAACGACCCCGGTCCGGCGCCGACCGCGATCGCATCGAGCGCGCCCGGTGCCACCCCGGCGTCGCGGCACACCCGGTCGATCGCGACCAGCAGATCCGCGCCGCGCGCGCTGGTGTCGTGGCGCGCCTCGCCGAGCACCCGGTCGTCGTCGACGAGCGCGATGCCAGCGGTCGACGTCGCGGTATCGAGCCCGAGGACCTTCACCGCAACAGGTAGCGCGTGATGTCGTTGCGCAGCGCGAGCACGGTGATGAGACCGACGACGATCAGGCCCACGAGTTGAACACGTTCGCGCATCCGGGTCGAGAGCGGCCTGCGCTGCGCGGCCTCGATCGCGAACACCAGCAGGTGGCCGCCGTCGAGCATCGGGATCGGCAGGAGGTTGATGAGGCCGAGGTTGATGCTGATCAGCGCGAGCATCAGCAAGAAGCTGTCCCAGCCCTGGTTGCCCGAGACCGACGCGACCCGGTACATCATCAGCGGCCCGCCGAGCGCGTCGCCCGGGGTATCGCCGCCGAGGATCTTGAAGAACCCCGACACCATCGTCGAGATCGTCTCGCCGGTGCGCTGGAACGCCTTGCCGAGCGCGAACCCGAACCGGCCGTCGATCGGGATCGTCGCGCCGCGGCCGCGATCGACGTCGTTGCGCGCCCCGAACACCAGCCGGGTCACCGTGTGGTCGTAATCGTCGAGGTGCTGGCGGAGCACCTGGGTCAGCTCGGCCGACATCGTCTCGGTCGTGCCGCCGGTGGCGCGCTTCCAGCTCAGATGAAACGTCTTGCTCGGCTCGGCCTGCAGCCGCTGATCGAGGTCGACCCAGTGCGCGACCGGCACACCATCGAGCGCGGTCACCAGGTCGCCCGGCCGCAGCCCGGCGCTATCGGCCGGCGAGCCGGCATCGACGTGCGCGACGAACATCTCGGCGTGCTCGAGCCCGGTGTAGGTCTGGCGGTGCAGCGTCGTGTCGACCTGGGTCTCGGGAACGAGGTCGGCGAACCCGGCGCCGAGCAGCTGGATCTGCGGCACGCCGGGCAGCTCGGCGCCGCGGAAGTACACCAGGCTGGTCCGCCGCGCGAACTTGCCGATGTGACGCTGGACGTCGGTCCAGTTGCGCACCGGCTGGCCGTCGACGCTGATCAGCAAGTCTCCGGTGCGCAGCCCGGCGCGCGCGGCCGGCGATTCGCCGTCGATCACGCCGACCAGCGGGATGAACGGCGCGTGGGTGATCCCGACTCGGCCCTGCGCGGTCGTCGCGCTGTCGCGGTGGCGGATCGTCTCCTCGAGCGGCGTCAGGTAGCGCTCGAACGTCTTGCCATTGCGCGACATCCGCAGGTGCAGCTCCTTGCCGGGCGACGACCGCACCGCGGTCTCGATCTCCTCCCAGTAGCGCACCGGGTTGCCGTCGATCTCGAGCACGTGGTCGCCCGGCTCGAGCCCGGCGCGCGCGGCGGCGCCGTTGTCGATCACGTCGCCGATCACCGCCGCCGGCAGCACGCTGTGGCCGGCGAAGAACACGAAATAGATGATCACCGGTAGCACCAGGTTGGCGGCTGGCCCGGCGAACACGATCACCAGCCGCTGCCACAGCGGCCGGCTCGCGAAGCTGCGCCCGGCGTCGCTGCGGCGGTCGCCGTAGCCCGGCCGGCGGTCCGGCGGGTCGTCGCCCTCGATGCCGAGGATCCGCACGTAGCCACCGATCGGGAACGCAGCGATCTGGTACTCGGTCTCTCCGAGCTTGACCCGGAGCAACGGCCGGCCGTAGCCGAACGAGAACCGCAGGACCTTGACGTCGAGCAGCTTGGCCGCGACGAAGTGGCCGAGCTCGTGGATCACCACGAGCACGCCGACGAGCAAGAGAAAGTACAGGACCGACACGGGCCGAAAA
>DATBBB010000461.1:0-14439 GCA_036271215.1 Kofleriaceae bacterium
CCACACCGAGTCCGCCCACGAGCCGAACAAGCCGGGCCAGCCCGCGCACGCCGAGTCCGCCCACGAGCCGACCAAGCCGGGCCAGCCCGCGCACGCCGAGCCCGCCCACGAGCCGACCAAGCCAGGCCAGCCCGCGCACGCCGAGCACGCCCCCGCGCAGCCCGCGCAACCCGCGCAGCCCGCCCACACCGAGCCCGCCCACGCGGCGCAGCATCCGCCCGCCGAGCACGCCCCCGCGCAACCCGCGCAGCCCGCCCACACCGAGCCTGCCCACGCGGCGCAGCATCCGCCCGCCGAGCACGCCCCCGCGCAGCCCGCGCAGCACGCCCCGGCGGAGCATGCGCACGGCGCCGAGCACAAGGAGCCCGAGCACCACTGACGAGCGTCGAGCGCAAGGCTCGCCGGTGCGAGCCGCCCGGCAGATCCTCGACGCTCGGCGAGCCGCTCGGGGCGAACCCGCCGCGGCTCGGGGCACCGGTCCGCGTCAGTGCTGCTTGCCTGCGAGCAGCGCGGTGATCGTCTCGCGCGTCACCGGGTGGTAGCGCGCCGCGACCTCGGCGAACACCGTGCGGGCATGGTCGAGCCAGAACCCGCCCTGCTTGGCCTGCGCGGCGTAGACCTCGCGGACCATGCGCAGCCGGCCCACGTGACCGAGGAAGCGATCGATCGCCGGCACCGCGGCGCGCTCGTCGTGCGCGATCAGGACCGGGAACCAGTACATCGCGATCTCGGGGTTCGGCGTCTCGGTCAGGTGATATTGCCGATCGAGCGCGCGCAGCCGATCGATCGCGACGTCCGCCGGCAGGCTGCGCACGAATGACACCCACTCGAGCGTCTTCCACGCCGCCGGATCAAACGCGGCGCCGGTGGCGGCGAACGCCCGCGACGCATCGGCGACCCGGGTCGCGAGCTCGGAGTGATCGGGCACCGCGCTCGCCGGCAGCCCCGGCGCGAAGATCCAGCTGTCGAGCAGCGCGTGCAGCTCGCCCGCGCCGGCCGCGCCGCCGAGGTGCGCGACCGCGTCGTCGACGAACGCCTGGCTGTCGGTCGACTGGAACGCGAACCGATCGAACCGATCCTCGAGGTACGCGTCGAACCGCGCCCGGCCGATCCGCGCCTCGAGCGTGCGCAGCAGCAGCGAGCCCTTCTCGTAGGCGATGTTGCCCGAGCCGGAGTCGGGATCGGCGCCGGCGTCGAATGTCAGGTGCAGCCGGGTCAGCGGCGAGCTCGGCCCGGCCTCGGCGAGCGCCGCCGTGAGGTCCTGGCGGCCGAGGTGCCACAGCAGATCGGCAAACTCGCGGCCGCGCAGCTGCTCCATGATCCGGCGCTCGACGTACGTCGTGATGCCCTCGTTGAGCCAGACGTCGTTCCACGTCGCGTTGGTCACGAGGTTGCCCGCCCACGAGTGCGCCAGCTCGTGCGCGATCACCGACACCATCGCGCGATCGCCGGTGATCAGCGTCGGGGTCAGGAACGTCAACATCGGGTTCTCCATGCCGCCGAACGGGAAGCTCGGCGGCAGCACGATCATGTCGTAGCGGCCCCAGCGGTACGGCCCGTAGAGCTGCTCGGCGGTCGCCATCATCGCGTCGACCTCGACGAACTCGTGGCGCGCCGCCTCGACGACGCTCGGCTCGGCGTACACGCCGGTGCGCGGCCCGATCGCGCGGAACGCGAAGTCGCCGACCGCGAGCGCCATCAGGTACGACGGGATCGGGTGCCCCATGTGGAAGTGATAGACCCCGTCGGCGGTCCGCTGCTGCGGGTTCTCGGCGCTCATCAGCGCCATCAGCTGCGGCGGCACGCGCACGGTCGCGTCGTACGTGAACCGGACGCTCGGCGTGTCCTGCAGCGGCACCCAGCTCCGGCCGAGGATCGCCTCGGACTGGGTGAACATCATCGGCTGCACGCCGCCCGCGGTGCCCGACGGCTCGACCCACAGCAGCGCCTTGGCGTCGGGCGAGCTGCGGTACTGGACCGCCACGCACGTGACGTCGGCCGGCAGCGCGATCGTCAGCGGCACGCCGAGCACCGGGTGGCGCGCGCCGAGCGTGAACTCGAGCCGGCGCGCCCCGCCGCACGCGGTGACCGCCGCGATGTCGAGCCCGTCGGTGTCGAGGATCAGCTCGGCGCCGGCGACCTTGCGCGCCACGGTGAACGCCGCGGTGCCGGTGAGCCGCCTGGTCGCGAAGTCGACCGCCAGATCGAGCGCCAGGTGGGTCACCACAGTGCGATCCGCGCGCGCGCTCGAGTGTGGATCGGCGATCGGCGGGGCCGCGGCGGCCGTGGGGGCCGCCGGCGCTGGCGTGGCGCAGCCCGCGGCGGCACAGCCCGCGGCGGCACAGCCCGCGGCAGCGATGATCAGGCCGCCGACGACGACGCGCGCCCCAAATCCGTTGCTCGGCATGGCCCCTGCGTACCACGCCGCGCCCGCGCCCGCGCCGCCCGCATGCTAAGACCCGGCATGAGCAAATCGAGCTTGCCCGTCGAGGGCAAATGCCTCTGTGGCCAGACCCGGTTCAAGGTCAGCGCGCCGCCGCTGGTCACCATGGCGTGCCATTGCACCGGCTGCCAGCGGATGTCGTCGAGCGCGTACTCGCTGAGCGCCGCGATCCCGGCGCAAGCGTTCGAGGTCACCCAGGGCACGCCGGTGATCGGCGCGCTGCACGGCGCGACCCAGCACTACTACTGCGGCCACTGCATGAGCTGGATGTTCACCAAACCGCCCGGCGCCGCCCCGTTCGTCAACGTCCGGCCGACCCTGTTCGACGACGGGCGATGGACCAAGCCGTTCGTCGAGACCTACACCAGCGAGAAGCTGCCGTGGATCACGACGCCCGCGGTCCACAGCTACGCCACGTACCCCGAGCTCTCGGAGTACGACGGCCTGATCGCGGCGTACGCGGCGCAGGCCGAGACGTTCTGACTGCCCCCGCATGGGGTGGCCCGGACGCAAGGCAGATGGTGCGAGATCGAGGCGCCGCCCTGAAGGATATCGAGGGCTACCGGGCGTAACTCAGGTGAGCTCTGGGGTTGGGGCGCGTCGTCCTCGTCAAAACGCCCCGACCACTGCGAGCCCGTCTGGCGCCGGCACCACGGCGACGTCATCGGGCAGCGCGTGCAACAGCCGCGGCAGGCCGAGCCCGCCCGCCGTGCCGAGCGCCGCACCGGCGACCACGTCGCTCAGGTAGTGCTTGTCGGCGGCGATCCTCAGGTACGCGGTCGCGGTCGCGAGCGTGAGCCCGGTGGCCCAGATCACCGGCGCGAGCCGGTCATGCCGGCGCTGCGCGATCGTGCCGGCCGCGGTCGCGATCGAGAACGTCAGCGCGCTGTGGCCGGACAGGAACGACAGGTTGTCGTCGTTGCTCGGGGACGCCGTCGCGTGATCGTGGGCATCCGGCCGCTGGCGGCCGACCGAGAACTTCACGGCCTGCACCACGAGCTGGGTGTAGATCGCGGCCTCGCCGATCGCGAGCGCGTCGTCGCCGAACGTCACCCAGGGGGCCGGATGCGCCCACGCCGCGGCGAGCGTGAGCCCCGCGGCGCCGAGCGGCGATAGCAAGTAGCCGGTCACGTTCGAGATCGTCGCCGCGCGCCCCGGGTTGGCCCAGCGCAGGTGATCGTGGACGGTGGCGTCGAACCCCGGCGGGTTGCACCACCGGCACTGATCGGGGGCGAGCGCGTCCTTGGCGACGGTCTCCGACGTCGCATACAGCCCGATCCCGACGCCGAGCGCGACCAGGCGCGCGACGCGGTGCGGATCGGGCGCGGCTTCGGGCTCGGCGACGGGATCGGCCGCGGCGACCCGCGCTCCGGCGACGAGGCCCAGGATCACCAGGCGCGCGCGCGTCACGGCGCGGCGCCGGCTACGCGGCGAAAGCCCATCGCCCCCGCCGCGCGGGTCATGGCGCATGTCCGGGCGCGGCGACCGGGGATGCCGCGACGACGATCAGCTCCGACGCCTTCGAATGCGAGAGGTAGACCCGGCCATCGCGGGTGACCACGCCGTTGCGGGCGCCGGCCTGGGTCGGCACCGACGCGACCAGCGCCAGGCCGCCCCTGGCGTCGAGCGTGGCGATCGTCAGTTTCGCGGCGGCCGCCGCGCCGGCGTATATGCGGTGGTCAGCTGGTGCGTAGTCGAGATCGTCGACCCCGTCGCCGGTGTCGATCGAGCCGAGCTGCGCGCCGCCGTGGCCGACGTCGAGGCTCTCGACCCGCGTGCTGCACGCGACCAGCAGCATGCCCTCGGGCTCGGCCAGCCGCAGCCCGTGCGGGCCGTCCTCGCCGCAGTGCGCCGGCCAGGTCGCCACGGTCGCGTGCGATGCGAGGTCGATCGCGAGCGTGACGTCCTTGTCCTCGAGGTTGGTGTAGAACCGGCCGCGCGTATTGTCGGGCGCGAAGCCCTCGGGCGCGCCATCGAACGCCAGCCGCGCCTTCTGAGCGAGCGTGACCGCGTCGAGCACGCGGATCGACTTGTCGCGCGGCGTGGTGACCCAGACCTCGTGGGTGCTCGCGACATACGCGATCCCGTCGGGCATCGCGTCGAGCGCCTGGCACGCGCGCCTGGCGAGCGAGGTCTCATCGATCGCGCAGATCGACGAGTCGCCGCGGCTGCCGACGTACACCGTGCCGCGATCCCCGAGCGCCGCCGCGCTGGGCCCGACCCGCCGCCGCACGCCGCGCCGCTCGATCTCCTGGGTGACGAAGCCGTCGATCCGCGACAGCTTGCCGGTCGCGACGTCGATCACGTCGACCGCGCCGGTGTTGCCGGCCGGGACCCAGACCGCGTCGGTCCGCGGATCGTAGGCCAGGTAGTCCATCGCGACCCCGTCGGGGCCCGCGCCCGGCAGCGCGACCGTGGTCGTCGCGTATCCGGCGGCCGTGGCGCTCGTGGCTCCGGGTGGAGCGACCGGCGCAACCCCGGGCGGCGCGGGCCTCACCGGCTCGCTCGACGACGATCCGCAGCCGATCATCATGATCGCGAGCCCCGCGAACCCTGCAGCGCATCCGGCGTTGGTCATCGCCGGGGAGGATGTCCTACCCGACATGAAGCCCGGATGAATCCGCCGGCGCGGTGCCCGGGCGGGCGGATGATCGACGCCGTAGCGCGGCTCGTCACAGCTGTGGGCGCGAGCCGACAGCGCTGCCCACCGAATCACACGGCAGTCGCGCGCGACGGCCGCTGCCGAGCCCGCGACTTCCGACGACCTGGCCGGTGAGGCCGCGTGGTCTGGTGCTTGCTGTAGCGCAACGCCATGTGGAACCGCCCAGCTTGTCATTCGCTGTCCTGCCTCGTGCTCGCCGCCTGCGCGGCGCACACCACCGCCGACCCACCGGAGGCCAGCTCGGCGCTGTCGTGCCCGGTCGAGCGCTGCACCGGCGACGCGTGCGATCAGTTCGATCCCGCCGGCGACATCGTCGACGGCACCGGCATCGCGCGCCACGACGCGCCGGATGTCGTGCAGCCCGATGTGCCGCTGATCCGCCGCCGCGTGGTGCTCGCCGATGGCGACCAGTACCTCGCGCCGGTGGTCCCGGCGTGGCGCAGCTCGGCCGACGGCCGGATCGCGATCGTCGACAACGCGATCCGCCCGATCCACCTCGAGCAGCTGCGCGACCACGGACCGATCTCGCAGCAGCGCCCTGACCTCGCCGCCCAGATCTTCGGCGCCGGCCCGTCGGTGATGGCGACGTTCGGCGACACCTCGACCGGCGGCTTCCTGTGCACGCCGGCGCGCACGAACCCGGCGCCGTGCCCGAACAACCCCGGCGACGATTGCTACGATCTCGTGATCGGCCGGCGCGACGATGACGCCGGCATGCTGCTGTCGGCGCCGCTCCACGTCCGGGTGTCGTCGCCCAAGACCCCCGCCGCGGCGGTCGCGGAGGCCACCGTCGGCGCGATCACCTCGATCAAGCTGCCGTTCGGCTCGTCGGGCGAGATGGTGCCGACCGGCGACGGCCACCTCGTCACCCTGCGGATCCACGAGGGCGGCGACGACGGCGCGCCGGCGAGCATCACCTACCGGCTCGGGCCTCACCACGACGTGACCAAGCCGGTCAGCCTCGCCTACGCCTACGCCGCCGATCCGTGCGACATCACCGAGTGGTTCGCGCACGACGACGACGTGCTGACCTCGATCCGGCCGTGGCCGGCGGCGTACACCGACCCGCGGCTGCACGACGTGCACGGCCCGATCTACGGGATCGCCGCGCGCCCGATCCGCGACCCCGATGGCCACGAGCTCGGCGAAGAGGACATCCTGTCGGGCTCGTATCCGTGGATCGACCGCGAGGGCAACAACCTGATGTTCTCGACGGTGGACCCGCACCCGCTCAGCAAGGCGCTGCAGGCGCGCTACCCGATCGCGATCGAAGGCAAGGATCCGCTCGCGTACATCCAGACCGCGCCGCGCGGGTTCGCCGTGGTCGGCGCGTGGACCCAGGGCAAGACCGTGATGCTCGACGGCCTGCTCAACAACGAGGACTACGGGTTCGACCCGGCGGCGACCCACCGGCTGGTGCTGTACCAGGCGCAGGCCGGCGCGCCGCGCGCGGTGCGGGTCAATGGCGGCAGCAACAACGGCGTCCGCGCGCTCGGCCTGGTGAACGCCAATGGCAATAATGATGAGATCGAGTCGCTCGAGAACACGCTCGCGATGCACGCCGCCGCGCTGCCGGTGACGCCGCGCGACGTGGTGTGGACGGTGACCCGCGGCCTCGCGTCCGACGAGATCGCGTTCGACGACTTCACCGATCCCAACCTCGTGCTGCTCGCCGAGATGAACGCGGCGTGGACGGCGGTGCACGATCGCCAGACCGGCGTGCAGGACGCGGTGGCCGGGCTGTACGCCGACGGGTTCCCCGCCGATCCCCAGGGCGCGTTCGACCACGATCCGACCGCGATCCGGGTGCAGAACGCCGCGGCGAGCTCGATCTACGGCCTCGCGAGCACCGGCCGGCTGACCGGCGGCGACCCGATCCGCGCGCGGATCGAGCCGGTCGCGCTCGGCGGCGTGCGCGGCCGCGGGCTGTGGCTCGAGCCCGAGGTCCGGCTGCAGTTCACGCTGCCCGATCAGCCGGCCGCCGCCGGCCACGGGTTCTACGCCAGCGTGTTCGTCGACGCGCGCGATCACCTCGACGGCACCGTGCCGGTGCTCGCGTTCAGCTCGCCGAACCCGGCGGCCGGGTGGTCGCTGGCGCTCGCCGACGGCGGCGCGACCGCGGTGATCGGCCATGGCCAGGGGGCATCGCGGATCGAGTCGCGGATCGATCTGTCGTGTGCCGCCGCGAGCTGGAAGCTGCGCTGGCACCAGCTCGGGGTCCAGCTCGAGCCCGGCCGCGCGACCCTGATCGTCGACGGCAACGTCGTTGGCTCGGCGCCGCTCGCGGCCGACGTCCCGCTCGCGGCCGGCACGCTCAGCGCCGGCGGCGTCCGCGGCTGGTACGACGAGGTCCGGCTCGAGATCGACGGCAATGGCGGCCCGCTGACCGGCCGGCCCGCGCCGGAGCTTCTGTGCAACATCGCGCATGGCACCGTGGTTCGCGCCGCCGGCCAGGATCGCTGCGCGACCGATTACACGACCGATCTCGGCGTCGGCCGCGGCAAGCTCCCCGCCGGCACGACCGGGCGCCGCGATGCGATCCTGGCCGGCGACGCGCCGCTGTACTGGGACCAGCCGCGCCCCGACTCGCAGCACCGCGCGTTCTGCCTGAGCTGCCACGTCGACGCCGCCCAGGATCCCGGCCGCGCGCCGAAGCTCACGCTCGAGGCGCTCACCCCGGGTAGCCAGCCGGCCGCCCAGGATCCGCGCACCCAGCCGCTGCAGCCGCCGTCGTACGACGCCCTGCCGGCGCAGGCGCGCGGCAACCTGCCGGCGCACTGGATCGGTGGCCAGTACCCGGCGCAAGCCACGCAGGGCCCGCTGCCGATCCTGCAGTGGACCGTGCCGCACTCGCCGTGACCGCCCGGGCGGGGCGTCAGTAGTGGCCGCGCTCGAGCGCGCTGCGGTAGGACGGATCGCGGTCGTCGACGATCAGGATCTCCCAGCGCGAGCTGCCCGCGATCGGCGTGCCGGTGTCGTCGAGCGCCGGCTCGAACTCGAACGACCGGGCGAGCGCGAGCGTGCGGGCGTCGATCACGCCGGTCACGCCCTGCAGGATCTTGACGTCGCGGACCCGGCCGTCGGCGTCGATCGCGAGCTGCAGCTTGATCCGCTGCCCGGCGAACTCGCGGACGTCGTGCAGCCGCAGCTCGCGGTAGTTGCGCCTGGGGTGGGGCGCCCGGGCGATCGCGGCGCGCGGCGGCGCGGGGACCTGCAGGCTCGCGAGGCTGGTCGCGAGATCGCCGGCGGCACCCAGGTCGAGCCGCGCGGGCTGGAGCGCCGCGGCGGGGCCGGCCGTTGCGGCTTCGCCGCGCGCGGCGAAGTTGCCGGGGTCGTCGTAGCTGACCTTCAGATCGGCCCGCGGGTCGGCTGCGGCCGGCGCCCGGGCCCGCGGGACGGCCTCGCGGCGCGGCACGGGCGCGGCGGCAGGCTCGGCGGCCGGTGTGCTCGGCGGAGCGGGCGCCGGTGGCGGCGGGCTCGGCGGCAGCGGCGACGGCGACGGCGACGGCGATGGCGATGACACCTCGATCGAGGTCAGCACGATCGAGCGCGGCGAGCGAGCCACGCGCTGCCCGGCGACCACGAGCCCGGCGACCACGAGGCCGCCGTGCAGCACCAGCGAGACCGATCCGGCGAGCATCGACTGGCGAGGTACGGCGCCGACCGCCTTCGAGCGTGCCATCGGTCTCCACTGTATCAAAGGCCCTTCGCCGGATCACCGGTTCTCGACGGTGTCGCAGATGCGAGCCGCGCGCTGCTCGAGGTCAGCGCGACGCCGCCACCCCGGACGGGTCCGGCAAGCTCCGGATCAGATCAGCAGCCCGCGGAAGTCATGCGGGACGTACTCGAGCACGAGGATGGTCGAGCGCTGGCCGGCCGGCAGCCGGGTGCGGTGATGGGTCAGCGCGCGGCCGTGGTAGAGCACGGCGTCGCCGATCCGCAGGTCGGCGGCGGCGGTGTGGCCGTCGTCGAACGTGAAGCCGAGCGGCCAGCCGGTCTCACCCGGCGGATCGCCGGCGGACCCGCCCGCGGGCTCGGGCGTGTGGTCGAGCTGCAGCGAGACGCTGTACTCGGCCTGCGCGCGGTCCTTGTGCGGCTCGAGCGCCGCGCCCTCGAGGTAGGAGAAGAAGTACGCGAACGACGGCACGACCGGCCGGCCGGCGACCGCCGACATCGCACCGGCGAGCCGGGCGTGCACGAACCGGCCGATCGGATCGTTGTACGCCGAGTAGCGCGCGGCGTTCTGGCGATCGCCGAGCTGGACCAGACCGGCGGCGAGCAGCGCGGCGTAGTAGCGGCGGAGCGCGGCGAGCTCCGCCGCGGGCAGCAGGTCGCGCACGATCGCGTAGCCATCGGCGGCGAACGCGGCGTGGTGGCGCGCGAACCGGGCGAGCGCGGCAGTGGGCGCAGGCCCGCCGGCACCGGTGGCGGCCGCATCGGGACGGACCAGCGCGCCCGCGTCGGCGCCATACGCTTCGGGACGGACCAGCGCGCCCGCGTGGACCAGCGCACGCACCGCTCCGGCCGGCAGCGACGGGGGCCGCGCGCCCGGGACCAGCGCGGCGAGCTGCGGCGCGACCCCGTCCTGGGCCCCGGCGAAGGCGGTGACCAGCGCGCCGGCGTGGACCAGCGCACGCGCCAGTGCCGGGGGCAACGGTGGGGGTAGCGTACCGGGGACCAGCGCGGCGAGCAGCGGCGCGGCCTCGGCGGTGACCCAGCGCGGCTCGACCAGCGCGGCCGGGTCACCGACCCAGAACGCCGGCCCGGGCGCGAAGCAGCGCAGCCGGCCATCCTGCTCGGCATAGTCGGCCGGCCAGGGCACGCCGTGGTGCAACGCGAACGCGGGCTGGAACACGAACGTCGGCGCGACGATCCAGCGGTGATCCAGCTCGTCCTCGTCGGGCATGCGCTCGGCCGCCACGCGCTCAGCCGGCCCCTGCTCAGCCGGCCCCTGCTCAGCCGGCCCCCGCTCAGCCGCTCCGCGCTCAGCCGGCCCCCGCTCAGCCGCTCCGCGCTCGGCCGGCCCGCCCCCAGCCGGCCCGTCCCCGCCGGCCGCCGCGCCCTCGCCGAGCGGGATCGCGAACGCCGGCCAGTCGACCACGTCGGCGTCGATCACGAGGAAGCCGAGGCCGACCAGCGCGTCGACCAGCGGTGCGTCGGAGTCCAGCTCGAGCTCGCCGCCGCGCGCCACCAGCTGGGCGAAGAACGCGAACAGCGCCGGATCGGCGATCCGCGTCAGGTCGCGGATCACGAGGCCGCGTCCGCGCACCGGACACTTGACCGTGATCGTCTCGATCCGCGCGACGTCGATCGGGTAGGCCTCCGGCGCCGGGTGGATGTGGATGTCCGCGAACGGGTTCATCGCGAGCGGTGCATCGGGCTCGGTCATGGCACCCGCCGCGCGCCGGGATCGACCAGCACCGCGGCGATCGCCGCGGCGATCGGCCGCGCGAGGTCGTCGCCGAGGAACGCGAACGACCCCGACGCGTTGAGCTCGAGGAATACGTGGCTGCCGTCGGGCCGCACGATGAAGTCCGCGGCGCCGTAGTTCAGCGCGTAGCGATCGAGCAGCCGGAGCACCGCGTCGGCGATCGCGGGCGGCAGCGCGTACGGCACCCAGCGCGGCGCACGGTCCTGGGCGTAGCTGTCGCGCCGCCAGTCGAGCCCTGCCCCGCCATGCGCGACGCGATCGAGCGCGGCGGCGTTCACCTGCCGGCCGGCCACGGTGACCCGCACGTCGAGCCGGTTCTCGATCCGCTCCTGGAAGATCATCGGGCATAGATCGAGGCCGTCGAGCCGCGCGAGCTCGTCGGCGGTCAGCGCGGTGGTGAACACGACGTCGGCCTCGCCTTCGTCCTCGCCCTCGGCACCCGGCTCGCCCTCGCCACCCGGCCCGCCATCGCCCTCGGCACCCGGCTCACCGCCGCCGACCGCGCCGCTGCCATCGCGACCGCCACCCTCGCCCTTGGCGCCAGGCACGCCGCCGCCGCTCCCCGCCGCCGGCCCCGGGCTCGCCGGCTGGACCAGCATCTTCATGATCAGCGGCCCGGTGCGACCGGCGAACGCGCGCACCGCGTCGGGGTCATTCGAGATCAGCGTCGCCGGGATGTCGAGCCCGACCTGCTGGGCCACGCGCAGCTGGTGCGGCTTGTTGTCGGCGCGCTGCTGGCAGCCGTGCGGATCGAGCTGGAACACGTCGAGGCTGTCGAGCCAGCCGATGACGGCGCGCTCCGACGCGGCCACGCAGGTCTCGCGCACGCCGTCCGCCATCGCCGGCAGCGCGACCCCGACGACGGCGCGCTGCCACACCGCGGCGACATCACGCCACGCGTGCGGCTCGTCGCCATCCGGGCCGCCCCGGCCGCCCGCACCGCCCGCGCCGCCCCAGCGACCGCCGAACCCGGCGCGATCGTACGCGAGGTTCAAGGTGGCGCCGCTCGGGAACGCCGCCGAGTCGACCACGATCGGCTCCGCGCCCCGAGCTCGCAGCGCGCCGGCGATCCCCGCCAGCTCGCGGGCCGCGCCGCGCGCGCACAGGACGACGCGCACGGCTCGTTCAGAACCCGATCGGCGGATGGCCGGTCGGGACCGGCCCCGTGCGCACACCGGCCTTGATCTTGATCTGGTAGCGGCGGAACAACGGCTCGCGCACCGGGGTCTCGTCGCACTTATCCGAGTCGTGGGGCTTGCGTGGATCGTTCATGCCACGAGTATTGGCGCGCCGGCCGCGCCTGTCTACGGGCCCGTGCTCGCCGATCGCCAGGACCGCGCGCCACCGCACACGGCTGCGCATGATTCGAGCTACCGTGCGAGCCGGATCACCATGCGCACCATGACGCAGCCGCTCCGGGTCCTCGGCGTCCTCGGCCTGCTGGCGTGCGCACCGCGCGCCGCCGATCGCGCGCCGGCGCCGATCCCCGATGCCGTGCGGTGGGCCGCCGAAGCGCAACGCGTCACGATCGTCCGCGACGACTGGGGCATCGCCCACGTCCACGGCCAGCGCGAGGCCGACGCCGTGTTCGGGATGATCTACGCGCAGGCCGAGGACGACTTCCCGCGCATCGAGTCCAACTACCTCGATGCGCTCGGCCGGCGCGCCGAGGCCGAGGGCGAGGCCGCGATCTGGCAGGACCTGCGGATCAAGCTGTTCGTCGACCCCGACGAGCTGAAGGCGCGCTACGCGGCGAGCCCGGCGTGGCTGCGCGCGCTGATGGACGCCTGGGCCGACGGCCTCGACTTCTACCTCGCGACCCACCCCGGCGTGAAGCCGCGAGTGATCGCGCGGTTCGAGCCGTGGATGGCGCTGGCGTTCACCGAGGGCAGCATCGGCGGCGACGTCGAGCGCATCGAGCTCGGCGCGCTCGCCGCGTTCTACGGCGATGGCTCGACCCGCCCGCCGCCCGCCGAGCTGCCCGCGCCCGCGCCCGCATCCGCGGCGGCCGAGGCCGCGGGCGTGACCGAGCCCGCCGGCTCGAACGGGTTCGCGATCGCCCCGGCGCGCTCGGCGAGCCACCACGCGCTGCTCCTGATCAACCCGCACACGTCATTCTTCTTCCGCTCCGAGCTGCAGATGACGAGCGACGACGGGCTCGACGCCTACGGCGCGGTGACCTGGGGCCAGTTCTTCGTCTATCAGGGCTTCAACCCGCGCGCCGGCTGGATGCACACCTCGACCGGCGCCGACGCGGTCGACGAGTACGCCGAGACCATCGTGCAGCGCGCCGGCAAACTGTCCTACCGCTATGGCCGCGAGCTGCGGCCGGTGATCGAGCAGGCGATCGCGGTGCCGTACCGGACCGCGGCCGGTCCCGCGGTCAAGCGCATCACGGTGTATCGCACCCACCACGGGCCCATTGTCCGGTCGGCGGACAATAAGTGGATCGCGATCCGGCTGATGCAGAAGCCGATCGAGGCGCTGAGCCAGTCGTACCTGCGGACCAAGGCGCACGACCTCGCGCAGTTCCGCGACGCGATGGAGCTCCACGCCAACTCGTCGAACAACACGATCTACGCCGACGCCGGCGGCCACATCGCGTACTTCCATCCCCAGTTCGTGCCCAGGCGCGACGACCGGTTCGACTGGACCCGCCCGGTCGACGGCAGCGACCCGGCGACCGAGTGGCAGGGCGTGCACGGCGTCGAGGACAGCCCGCACGCGATCGACCCGCCGAACGGCTGGGTGATGAACACCAACGACTGGCCGTACTCCGCCGCCGGGCCGAACAGCCCCAGGCGCGACCAGTTCCCGCGCTACATGGATACCCACGGCGAGAACCCGCGCGGGCTGCACGCGACCCGCGTGCTCGAGGCCCAGCGCGCATTCACGCTCGCGAGCCTGCGCGACGCCGCGTTCGACAGCTACCTGCCGGCGTTCGCGACCCTGATCCCGATGCTGCTCGCCGCGTACGACGCCCCGCCCGCCGGCGATCCGGGCAAGGCCGCGCTCGCCGAGCCGATCGCGGCGCTGCGCGGCTGGGACGATCGCTGGGCAGCGAGCTCGGTCGCGACGTCGCTCGCGGTGTACTGGGGCCAGGCGCTGTGGCCGCTGTGCACGGTGGACACCGCGCGCGCCGGGGCGTCGATCTGGGACTGCCTGGCCACGCGCACCACGCCGGCGCAGAAGCTCGCCGCGCTCACCGCGGCGGTCGATCGCCTCACGGCGGACTTCGGTCGCTGGCGCACCCCGTGGGGCGAGATCAACCGGTTCCAGCGCCTGACCGGCGACCTGGTGCAGCCGTTCGACGACGCGGCGCCGAGCCTGCCGGTGCCGTTCACCAGCGCGCAGTGGGGCTCGCTGGCGTCGTTCGGCGCCAGGACCTACCCGGGGACCAAGCGGATGTACGGCACCAGCGGCAACAGCTTCGTCGCGGTCGTCGAATTCGGCGACCGGGTGCGCGCGATGGCGGTCACCGCGGGCGGCGAGAGCGGCCACCCCGAGTCGCCGCACTTCAACGACGAGGCCGCGCGCTATGCGGCGGGCGAGCTGCGCGAGGTGTACTTCTATCCGGACCAGCTCGCGGGCCACACCCAGCGCAGCTACCACCCCGGCTCGTGATCCGGCGTTGAGCTCGAGCATCGATCTCGAAAGCTTCTCGCGCACTGTCCTCGCGGGTCACGTCGTGGTTGCGTGCCGCGCGCGCCTCATACTACAGTTGTCGTAATGGCGAGCCCTGCGACGGTATCGAGGCTGCGGACCGGGTCGATCGCGCTGGCGTCGGTGATCGTTGCCGGCCTCGCGGTGTGGTGGCTCGCCCGCGGCGAGCACGCCGCACCGCCGGCCACGGCCACGGCGCAGCCGGCGCCCGGCCCGCACCCGGTGTCGCCCGCGAGGCCG
>DATBBB010000462.1:0-6811 GCA_036271215.1 Kofleriaceae bacterium
GCACCGCGGTCGGCGGCGTGGTCGCCGGGTCGCCGACGATCGGCCCCGACGGCACGATCTACGTCGCCGCGCACGACGGCGGGCTCACCGCGTTCGGCCCCGACGGCAAGCCGCGCTGGAAGTTCACGATGGGCGACCGATCGTGGAGCACCCCCGCGGTCGCGGCCGACGGCACGATCTACGTCGGCTCCGACGACGATCACCTCTACGCGATCACCGCGGCCGGCGCGCTCAAGTGGAAGCTGCGGCTCGGCGCGTGCGACCCCAAGGGGTTCGGCCCCGAGTCGTCGCGCTGCGACGTCGACGGCGGCCCGACGATCGGCCCCGACGGGACGATCTACGTCGGCGGCGACGGGATCCACGCGGTCTGGCCCAACGGCACCCTGCGCTGGAAGCTCGCCACCCCCGAGCACGTCGCCTCGACCCCCGCGATCGGCGCCGATGGCACGATCTACGCCGGTTGCCAGGACGACGCGCTGTACGCGGTGGCGCCCGACGGCAAGAAGCGCTGGGAGGTCCGGACCGGCGGCGACGTCGATGCCGCGCCGGCGATCGGCGCCGATGGCACGATCTACGCCGGCAGCGACGACCACGCGCTGTGGGCGATCAGCCCCGCGGGCACGGTCAGCTGGAAGGTCGTCACCGGCGCCGAGATCCGCGGCGGCGCGGCGATCGCCGCCGACGGCACGATCTACGTCGGCTCGCTCGACGGCGCGCTGTACGCGGTGGCGCCGACCGGCCAGGTCCGCTGGAAGCTCGCCGCCGCCGACAAGATCGTCGCGACCCCCGGCATCGCCACCGACGGCACCATCCTGGTCGGTGCCGAAGATGAACATCTCTACGCGATCGCGCCCGACGGCACGCTCCTGTGGTTGCTCGCATTGCCCGGCGACGTCGATACGACGCCGGCGATCGCGCACGACGGGACGATCTACGTCGCGGGCGACGACGCCCATCTCCACGCATTTCGTTAAGTGAAGGAATCTATGTCTACGATTGATCGACAGGCTGTCCTCGAAGTCCTGTCTCGCCTGGTCACGCCGGGTATCAAGCTCACCGCGCTCGCCGACGAGCTCGGCGCGCGCAAGCACGAGTACGCCGAGCTCCGCGAGATCATCTTCGATCTCGTCGAGGACGGCACGATCCACGTCATCACCGGCGGCGCGTTCGCGCTCGCACCCTCGGGCCGCCCCGGCGATCCGGTCGCCAAGCCGGTGCCGGCCGCCAAGCCCGAGCCGGCGAGGAGCCCGAAGAAGCCGGCGGGCAAGCCCGTGGCGGCGGCCAAGCCCGCGCCCGCGCCCGCGCCCGCGCCCGCCAGAGGTGGCCCGCGCCCGCCGTGGGGCGTGTCCCCGGCAGCGCCCGCGGCGCCCGTCGCGCCTGTCGGGCCGGTCGGGCCGGCGCGCGCGGCCAGGCCCGGCAAGCTCGCGGTGTCGTCGGCGGGCAAGCCCGGCGGCCGGCCCGGCAAGCCGCCCGCGCTCCGGCCCTCGGCGCCGCGCGACGAGTATGATCCCGAGACCGGCGAGACCCACCCGCTCGCGGCAACGCCGGCCCATGCCGCTCCGGCCGCTCCGGCCGCTCCGGCCGCTCCGGCCGCTCATGCCGCCCATGCCGCCCATGCCGCTCCGGTCGCCCGGGCCGCCTCGGCCGCGCCGCCCGCGCCCGGCGCCCGGCCCACCGGTCCCGACCTCCGCACGCTCGGCCGGATCACGGTGCACCCCGCCGGCTATGGCTTCGTGGCGACCGAGGCCGGCGAGACCGTGTTCGTGCCCGCGAAGTACCGCGGCACCTCGCTCGACGGCGATCGGGTCGCGGTCGACACCTGGCCCGGCGTGCGCGGCACCGAGGGCCGGGTCAGCGAGGTGCTCGCCCGCGGCCGCGCCCGGCTGACCGGCATCCTGCGCCGGGTCGGCCGCGCCGTGTACCTCGAGCCCGATGACCCGCGGATCTCGTCGGACTACGGCCGGGTCCCGCTGGTCGACGCCAGCCTCGGCAAGGATGGCGAGGCGATCGTCATCGAGATCACGCGCTACCCCGACGCCGCGCGCAAGGAGCTCGCCGGCAAGCTGCTCAAGGTGCTCGGTGACCCCGAGGATCCGCGGACCGAGATCGAGAAGATCCTCGCCTGCGCGGTGATCCCGATCGAGTTCCCCGACGAGGCGGCCGCCCAGGGCAAGCGCACCCAGCCCGAGCTCGGGCCCAGCGACCTCGCCGATCGGATCGACCTCCGCGACCGCCGGTTCGCGACGATCGACCCCGAGACCGCGCGCGACTTCGACGACGCGCTGTGCGTCGAGGACGGGCCGCACGGCGGGCCGCGGGTGTGGGTCGCGGTCGCCGACGTCTCGCACTACGTGCGGTGGGACGACGCGCTCGACAAGGAAGCCGCGATCCGCGGCGTGTCGGTCTACCTGCCGGACCGCGTGATCCCGATGCTGCCGCACGAGCTGTCGGCCGGGATCTGCTCGCTCAACCCGCTGGTCGATCGCTGCGCGATGGTGGTGCGGCTCGATTACGCCGAGGACGCCACGCTGGTCGACGTCGGCTACGCCGCCGCAGTGATCCGCAGCAAGGGCCGGCTCGACTATCCCGGGGTCGCCGCCGCGCTCGAGGGCGACTTCCGCGGCCGGCGCGAGGAGTACCGCCAGTGGACCGGCGAGCTCGAGCGGCTCAACGCGCTCGCGCGCCTGCTCCGGGCCAAGCGCCAGGCCCGCGGCGCGCTCGAGCTCGAGCTGTCCGAGCCCAAGGTCGTGCTCGACGCCGACGATCCGCGGCTGGTCCGCGACGTGGTGCGCGCCAAGGGCGACCCGGCGGTCAAGCAGGCCTACCAGCTGGTCGAGGAGTTCATGATCGCCGCCAACGAGGCGGTCGGGAACTTCTTCCGCAAGCGCGGCGCACCGACGGTGTGGCGGGTCCACGCGCCGCCCAAGACCGATCGGGTCGCGCAGCTCGCGGAGCTGCTCGGCGCGTACGGCATCGTGGTCGACGTCGAGGCTGCGGTCACGCCGCTCGGCATGAAGCACGTGCTCGATCAGATCGCCGAGCAGCCGGGCGCGCAGGCGCTGTCGTTGCTCGTGCTGCGCACGCTGACCCAGGCGGTGTGGGACACCGTGCCGATCGGCCACTTCGGCCTGGCGTCGGGCGACTACTTGCACTTCACCTCGCCGATCCGGCGCTACCCCGATCTGCTGGTTCACCGGCTGCTCAAGTACCACCTGCACCGCGAGGGCCACACCTCGGGCGGCGGGTACACCAAGCCGCCGCCGGCGATCGAGCAGCTGACCGCGCTGGCCCACGCGTCGAGCGGCCACGAGCGCCGCGCGATGGAGGCCGAGCGCGAGGCGGTCGCGATGTACCGCGCGTACCTGATGCGCGATCAGGTCGGCCAGCAGTTCGAAGGCGTGGTGTCCGCGGTGACCAGCTTCGGCGCGTTCGTCGAGATCGAGGAGCCGTTCGTCGAGGGCCTGATCAAGCTCGATTCGCTCGGCGCCGACAAGTTCAGCTACGACGAGGTCCACATGCGGCTGTCCGGCGAGCGGACGGGCACCGCGATCGAGCTGGGCGACAAGGTCACCGTGGAGATCAACAACGTCTCGGTGGTGCGCCGGCGGATCGACTTCACGCTGATCGCGGCGCAGACCGCGGGCCGCAAGCTGCGCCGGGCGCCCGCCAAGGGCTGGGACGCCAAGCCCGTCCCCGCGATCCCGGCGGCCGCGGCGGCCCAGCGCAAGAAGGCCGGCCGGCAGGTCGATCGCGCGTCGCGCCGCCATGCCGAGCCGGGGGCTACGCCGCGCCGGGCGGCCGCGAGCTCGGGTGGCAAGCTCCGGCTCGGGGTCTCGCACCGCGGGCCGCGCGACGACGGTGCCGAGCCGAAGAAGAAGCGTCGCAAGTAGCGGCGAAGCCTTGCGCCGCCGCGGTGTGAGGTTCGCGGCTATCCGCCCCCGGCGGTCGGGTCGCGTGATCGCCGCGGCAAAATCGCGTGAGGTTCGCCACGACACGGTCCACCGATCGGTATTTTATGCTGGTATCGTCGTGGAGGACTCAGGTGTTGGAGGATGCTTCCGAGCAGCTGATCGCGGAGGTCGCCAAGCTTCGTGCGGAGCTCGCCCAGAATCGTCTGGAGATCTCCCAGCGCCGTGGGGAGCTGTCCCAGAGCCGTGCGGAGCTCGCCGAGGCGCGCCGCCAGCTCGCCACGTCGCGGACGCGCGAGGACGTCGAGCGGCTGATCGCCAAGGCGCTGCTCGACGCCGAGCGCTCGCGGCTCGATCGCGAGGCGCTGATCTCGTCGCTCGAGTTCGAGCGCAGCCGGCTCGGCGCGCTGCTCGAGAAGGCGCCGGCGTTCATCGCGGTGGTGCGCGGCAAGGACCACGTGATCGAGCTGGTCAACGAGGCGTTCGACGAGATCGCCGGCCACCGCGAGCTGCTCGGCAAGCCGATCGCGGTCGCGCTGTCCGAGCTCGTTGGCCAGGGGGTGTTCGAGCAGCTCGATCGCGCGCTCGAGACCGGCGAGCGGTTCCTCGCCAAGGGCATGCCGGTGCGGCTGGTCCGCGGCGGGCGCACCGATCAGCGCTACGTCAACATCATGTACCAGTCGCTGGTCGAGGCCGACGGCTCGCGGTCCGGCGTGTTCGTCCACGGCGTCGACGTCACCGACGAGACGATCGCCCAGCTCCGGATCCGCGCCCAGTTCGAGAACATCCCGGTGCCGACCCACGTCTGGCAGCGGGTCGAGCGCGCCGGCGTCCGGCAGTTCGTGCTGGTCGACTACAACGCCGCCGGCGTGCAGCAGTCGCGCGGCCGGATCGCCAAGCACGTCGGCGACTCGGCCGAGGCGTTCTTCGATGTCGATCCCAGCGTGGTCACCGATCTCGAGCGCTGCCTCGAGCGCGGCGAGACGTTCCAGCGCGAGATGGATCGCACGTTGCGCACCACCGGCGAGACCCGCCGCATGGTCGTGACCTACGCCGCGGCGCCGCCCGATCTGGTGATCGTCCACACCGACGACGTCACCGAGCGCCGCAAGCTCGAGCTCCAGCTGCGCCAGTCTCAGAAGATGGAGGCGGTCGGCCGGCTCGCCGGCGGCATCGCGCACGACTTCAACAACATCCTGTCGGTGATCCTGAGCTACACCGAGCTCAACCTCGCCGTGCTCAAGCACGATGATCCGCTGTGGGCCGATCTCGACCAGATCCACGAGGCCGGGCTGCGCGCCGTGGCGCTGACCCGCCAGCTGCTCGCGTTCAGCCGCAAGCAGATCCTGCAGCCGCGCGTGCTCGACCTGAACGCCATGGTGTCCGGGCTCGAGCACATGCTGCGCCGGCTGCTCGGCGAGCACATCGAGCTGTCGCTGCTGCTGACCGAGCAGCCGCGCGGGGTGAACGCCGATCCGGGGCAGGTCGAGCAGGTGATCATGAACCTGGCGATCAACGCGCGCGACGCGATGCCGGCCGGCGGCAAGCTGACGATCGAGACCGCGAACATCGAGCTCGACGACGGCTTCGCAGCCAACCACCTCAACGCGCGGCCCGGGCCGCACGTGATGCTCGCGGTCACCGATACCGGCGTCGGGATGGACGACGCCACGCGCGCGCAGATCTTCGAGCCGTTCTTCACGACCAAGCGGCCGGAGAAGGGCACGGGCCTGGGGCTCGCCACGGTGTTCGGCATCGTGCACCAGAGCGGCGGCACGATCTGGGTCTACAGCAAGCCGGGGTTCGGCACGACGTTCAAGATCTACCTGCCGCGCGCCAAGCGCCGGTTCGAGACCAACAAGCAAGTGGTCGCGGCGCGCGCGCCGGGCAACGGCAGCGAGACCGTGCTGCTGGTCGAAGATGACGAGGCGGTGCGCGGGCTGGTGCGGACGATCTTGCGCCGCCACGGCTACACCGTGCTCGAGGCGCAGAACGGCGGCGAGGCGTTCCTGGTCTGCGAGCAGCACCCCGATCCGATCCACCTGCTGCTGACCGACGTCGTGATGCCGCGGATGAGCGGGCGCCAGGTCGCCGAGCGCCTGCTGCCGCTGCGCCGCGACATGAAGGTCCTCTACATGTCGGGCTACACCGACGACGCGGTGATGCTGCACGGCGTGATCGAGTCCGGCCTACCGTTCCTGCAGAAGCCGATCACCTCCGACGCGCTGCTCCGCGAGGTCCGCCGCGTGCTCGACGACGGCGAGCCGATCGCCGCCAGCGCCGCGCGGTAGCTGCCCAGGCGGTCAGCGCGCGGCCAGGGCAAGCTACGTGCGACTGGGTACGGGCACCATCGCTGGCAAATCGTCCCGAACAGTGGCGCAATATGTTGCCGGCGTTGCTCGCAACAGCGCTCCATCTTCCACCAGTCGCTCAAGCCACTGCGTAGCCTGCTCCATGTTCACTTCGAGCTGCCTACTGACCTCTTCTGCGCTCATGGGTCGCGCTAGCAAACGAAGGAGAAGGTCTCGTGCCTTCGTAAAGAGCTCTTGCCCTACGTCGCTGAGTACCGTAGCCGCCAGAGGTGGAGACCCAGAGCCTGTTTCGTGCTTCGACGGACCTTCCGCGAATGGAAGGCCGCCCTGTGGAGGCATCTTCGTTGGTGAGGGTTGTGCTTGTAACGCTGCCCTGAGTGCTTGCGCATCTCGAGGCTCAGGCCACGGAATGGCGCCCTTCTTGACGAGCGCACTAATCCCCTCGGTTACATCCCCGGAGAAGCGAACATAGACGCACACGCAGTGAAGTTTCTCGAGTTGCTCCACTGCGCCTGTCCACGTGCCACCCTTGTTGTAATCCGAGCTCACGACCAGCGCAGCATCTGCGAGTGCGTAGACAAGCTTGTTTCG
>DATBBB010000464.1:0-25045 GCA_036271215.1 Kofleriaceae bacterium
GGAGCCGCTGCAGCTCCCGTACACGATCGCCAACTGCCTGGTCAGGCACGAGAGCTTGGTCCTCGGTCGGCTGCGCGCGCGGCTCGCGGAGACGTTCGAGCAGCCGGTCGACCACCGGTTCTTCGAGGACCGCTACCTTCCCGGCGAGGCCTCGAACGAGGCGCTGCTACGGATGTTCAGGCGGCAACAGTGGATGTTGAGCCTGACCGACGAGGAGACCATCGAGTCGCTGGCAACGCCCCGGTAGACGGAGAGCAGGTCGGCGCCTCGCTCATTGGTGAGACCGCCGGCCGGGCCAGCATGGCGCTGGAGCGGAGCGAGGAGTTGGTCGTCCGCCACGACGCCCTCCTGGCCGCAGCAGCGCCTCGATCCGCGCCCACTGACTCCGCGTCGCACTCCGAGGCCGCAGGCCCGGACGGGGCTCGTGGCGCGACGACTCGCGTGCTCGCCAGTCTACCGCGTTCGGCGCATACTGGGGCGGTGACCCGCGATGGCTACCTGCTCGACAACGCCGTGCCGGCTGCCGGCGCGCGGTTCGACGCGATCGCCGAGCTGTTCGACGCCTCGACGTTCCGCCACATCGATGCGCTCGGCATCGAGCCGGGCTGGCGGTGCTGGGAGGTCGGCGCCGGCGGCCCGACCGTGGTGCGCGGCCTCGCGGCGCGGGTCGGCCCAACTGGCCACGTGCTCGCGACCGACATCGACGTGAGCTGGACCGGCGCCGCCGCGGCCGACAACGTGACGATCGCGCGCCACGACGTCGCGGCGGATCCGCCGCCCGACGGACCGTTCGATCTGGTGCACGCCCGGCTGGTGCTGGTCCACGTCGCCGAGCGCGCTCGCGCGCTGCGCGCCATGACCGGTGCGCTGCGGCCCGGCGGCTGGCTGGTGATCGAGGACGCGGATCCGGCGCTCCAGCCGCTGGCGATCCTCGATGTCCGCGGGCCGGACGATGCGCTCGCCAACCGCCTGCGCAACGCGTTCCGCGCCATGCTCGTCGAGCGCGGCGCCGATCTGGCCTACGGCCGCAAGCTACCGCGCCTGCTGCGCGACGCCGGGCTGCGCGACGTCGCCGCCGACGCCTACTTCCCGATCGCCCATCCGGCGTGCGCGCCGCTGGAGCGCAAGACGATCGAGCACGTCCGCGCCGGCCTGATCGCGAGCGGCCGCGCCACCGCCGCCGAGATCGATCAACACCTCGGCAATCTCGACGCCGGCCGGCTCGACCTCGCGATCGGGCCGATGATCTCGGCGTGGGGGCGCAAGCCGGCCTGACCAGTTCCGGAGGTCGATCCGAACCTCGTACAGGTCGCTCTCAACCTCGTACAGGTCGCTCACAGGTCGTTCCCAACTAACCTCGTACAGGTCGCTCCCCGACTATCGTACTGGCCGACCAGGACCATGCCGGACCATAGCGCGTTCACGCTGGCGCGAGCACGTCGTCGCGGGTCAGGAGCGCCGCGGCGATCGCGGCCTCGTCGTGCGCGTCGCCCACCGCCGGATCGATCGCGCGCGTCGAGCGCGGCATGGTGCGCGCGAAGATCGGAAAGTTGGGAGCCTCGTCGTCGGGATCGACCAGCGCGCCGATCTCGTACGCGCCGAGCAGCGAGAACAGGTGCTGCTTGGCGCTGATCAGCGTCGCGACCTGCGCTGCGCCGAGCACGATCGTGGCGTAGTTGGTCGAGTTGCCGTACAGCGTGCCGCGGACGTCGAGGTCGCCGGTGACCAGGATCTGGCCGGTCGTGATCACGTGCTCGGCGCGCAGCGAGCCGAACACGACCAGGGTGCCGGCGCGAAACCGCTGGACGATGCGCTTGCCGACCGTCAGGTTGCCGCGCACGTACACCGCCGAGCCGTCGCCCGGCAGCAGCAGCTCGTCGAGCTCGACGTCGCCATCAGCGATCTGCGGCGGACCGAGCAGCGCCTCGATGTCGAGGATCGCCTCGACCTCCCCGCGGCCCGCGATCTGGAATTCCATGTCGTGCTCGGTCAGCAGCGCGCGCGCCTCGGCGAGCGTGGCGGCCCGCGCCCACGGATAGCGCGGCGCCCGCGCGAGCACCTCCGCGGCCGCCGCTTCCTGGATCGCGCTCCGCTTGCGCAGCTCGTCCTCGCGCTTGGCCTCGGCCTGCTCGGCCGCCGTCTTGACCACCAGGCCCGCCTGAGCGAGGCCGCGCAGCTTCGCCAGATCCTTGAACGAGCCCATGCCGCATCGTACGCCCGTAGCTCCCTCGGAGAGTGGGAATCGTTCGTTCCCGTTCCTCGAAGACGCCGAGATCCCCAGCGAGCAGCGGCGAGGTCAAGCAGGCGCTGGCGAAGGTCGCCCAGATCGCGACTGGCTTGGCGTTCTCGGCGACCGCGAGCACGAGCAGCTCGTTGCACAGTTACATCAGCACGCGTCGGTTGCCGGCCGCGTGCTCGCACACGGTGTGCTGCAGCGGGCGTCGCTCAGGCTCGGCGTCGCGATGATACAGTGGGCTCGACCCGGATCGCGTCGAGCCGGATCTGACACTGTCACCGCGGAGGTTCGCTTGCGGACTGTGATGCTCTGGGTCGTGTTGCTCGTCGGATGCCGTGTGGCCGAGACCAGGTTCACCCCGCTGGGCGAAGACGCAGCGGCGCCATCGTGTACGGATCTGCTGCGCAACGGTGAGGAGACCGATGTCGACTGCGGCGGGCCTGCATGTCCACGCTGCCCCGAGCAGGGTGCGTGCACCGCGCCGGGCGACTGCGTCTCGGGCACGTGCGTCGACGCGCGCTGCGCAGCGCCGACCTGCTCCGACGCCACGCGCAATGGGGAGGAGACCGATGTCGACTGCGGCGGGACCTGCCCGGCGTGCGCGACCGGCAACCGCTGCGCGCAGGGCCGCGACTGCGTCGGCGGGGTCTGTGACAGCGGCACCTGCCGCGTGGTCGCGAGCTGTTTCGATCTCCTCGGCACCGGGGTCACCACGAGCGGCACGTACATGATCGACCTCGACCAGTCGGGGCCGCTCGCCGCACAGCCGGTGTACTGCGACATGACGACCGACGGCGGCGGCTGGACGCTGGTGTTTGGCCACAACATCTCGGCCGGATACTTCACCGACGCGGCCCAGGCAGCGAGCAGCAACGAGGACGCCCCGCTGTCGCCGAAGTACTCGATCCTCGGCAAGCTCGAGACGCTGCGGCGCAACGGGATGTTCACGTTCCGGATCAACTGGCCGGGATACGCCAATCGCAACCTGTGGATTCAGACCACCAACCCGACCGCGGACGTCGACGTCGCCGGCTACCAGGCGGTCGATGTCCAGTCGACGACCAACTTCTGGGCCGGGCTCGAGCAGAGCGCCGGGACCCACGGCCCGCCGAGCAACTCGGCGTTCATCGATGGCTCGATCGCCAGCTCCAACTGGTACTACGCGATCGGCAGCTACGTCGTGTGGTTCGGCGGCCTGCCTGCGGCCGACGACGTCGCGGGCGGGTCGACCGGCGTGCCCGCCGTGCAGCTCTGGGTGAGGTGACCGGCCAGGTGCCCTCGCAATGCATTCTGCTCCAGCGAGCCTCGCAAGCGGTCGAGCCGCGGCGACTAACAGCCCCTGAGTAGCGCCGGCACGATCCGCCACCGCCGGTGCTTGATCTCGTCTTCGCTCGGCTCGCCGCGTTGCGGTGGTGCCGACATATCCGGCAGGGCCGGGACGCGCGGGGTGACGATCGGGAAGTCGGGATCGGACTGGTCGATCAACTGGAAGAACCAGAAGAAGTCTTTGACGCCGCGGGTGACCTCCATCCGGCCTTCCTGCATGACCTGGATCAGCGTCCGCTCGCCGAGCAAGATCTGGTCGAGCGCACTGCGTTCCAGCAGGACCGTGACGTCGCTGCGCAGCACCTGCTTGCCCTCGGTGCTGCTCAAGGCGCCATTGCTGATCTCGACCACGTATTGCTGCTGGGTATCGGTGAAGTACCAGTTCATCGTCAGGTGCTTGGCTGCGGCGCGCGGCCCGTCGAGCTGAGAGCCGAGCAGGTCGAACACCATGTCGACCGTGAGCTGGCCGATCATGTCGGGGCTGGTCTTCGCGGTGTGCGATTGCACGCTACCGGCCCGCAGTTCCTGGGCGCCCATGAGATAAAAATTGCGCCAGGTAGCGTTCTCGGCCTGGTAGCCGAGCTGTTCGAGCGCATCGGCCTGGAGCTGGACGGCTTCGCGGCAGGCTGGATCGGCGAACACGACGTGCGATAGCAGCTCTGCGACCCAGCGATATTCGCCACGCGCGGTGGCGGTGCGGGCGCGCTCGATCACCGCGGCCGTGCCGCCCATGGCCTCGACGTATTTCGCCGCGCTCTGGGTCGCGGGCAGCGCGTGCAGCACGGATGGATTGCCGTCGAACCACCCCATGTAACGATCGTAGACCGCCTTGACGTTGTGGCTCACCGAGCCGTAGTAGCCGCGGCACGACCAGTCCTGATCGAGCCCGGGCGGCATCACGAAGGTCTCGGCGATCTCGATGCCGGTGTAGCCCTTGTTGAGCATCCGCAGCGTCTGGTCATTCAGATAGCGGTAGAGATCGCGCTGCTGGCGCAGGAAATACGCGATCTCGTCCTTGCCCCACACCGGCCAGTGGTGCTGGGCGAACAGCACCTCGGCCTCGCCGCCGAACAGGTTCGCGGCCTGGTTCAAGTACTTCGACCAGTCCAGCGCATCGCGCACGCGCGCGCCGCGCAGGGTCTGGACGTTGTGCATGTTGTGCGTGGCATTCTCGGCCGCGCACAGCGCGCGATAGCGCGGAAAGTAGAAGTTCATCTCCGACGGCGCCTCGGTGCCCGGCGTGAGCTGGAAGACGATCGTCACGCCATCGATCGTCACTTCCTGGCCGGTCGTCGTGATGTCGATCGTCGGCGCGAGCAGCGAGATCGTCCCGGTCGACTGGTTCTTGCCCAGGCCGCAATCGACCTGGCCGCGGTGGCCGCGCTCGAGGTATGGCCCGTACATGTACTGGGCGCGGCGGCCCATCGCGGTCCCGGCGTAAACGTTCTCGCTCGCCGCGTGCTCGAGAAAGCCGACCGGCGCGAGGATCTCGACGCGGCCTGCGCGGTAGTCCTCATCGGAGACCACCCCGCGCACGCCGCCGAAGTGATCGACGTGACTGTGGGTATAGATGACCGCCTTGACCGGTGCGCCGGCGCGCTCGGGGCGATTCGTGCGATACAGCGTCAGCGCCGCCTCGGCACACTCGGTCGAGATCAGCGGATCGATGATGATGATCCCGGTGTCGCCCTCGACGATCGTCATGTTCGACATGTCGAACGCGCGAACCTGGTAGACCCCGTCGACCACCCGGAACAAGCCGGCGATCGAGTTGAGCGTGGCCATCCGCCACAGGCTGGGATTCACGGTATCCGGGCAGGTCGGCGGCGGCAGCCCCATCTGGTCCATGTAGGCCGTGAGGCTCCACACCGGCGCGGCGGGGTCGCCGATGACGAGATCCTCGACCTGCGTGATCAGGCCAGTGCGGACCTGGAGATAGGCGGCCCGGTGGTCGAACGGCAGGCCAGCAGCCATCGCTCGATTGACGTCCTTGGTGAACTGCGTCGCATCCTTGGGGCCCTGCTGGTGACTCGTCATCTGATCCTCCGCGCTGCTGTGGGGTGATTCGTGGTTCGCTCAGAGCATCCGGCATCCGGCTTCGCGCATCCACGACCCGATGGTGGGAATGCCCTGCGGCGACGCTCGCGCTGTTGCGACATGAACCCGACTATCGAGCCACGGCGTTCTCGGAGCAATAACAGATCATTACAAGCCGGCAGCCTTCGCGAACGCGATATCGGATACAAAGCGATACGAATCGACGTTCCATCGTACGTACGTCGATGAATCGCACTCCATTGTATCGCTTCGTACCCAGCATGGTGAGGGCCCCGGCGCGCTCGTAGGTTGAGCTTCACCGCCTCTCGAGGCGGACAAAGGAGCACCGATGTCACCCATCGAGACCAACGCCGTCTTCATCCACCGCGCCGTTCCCTCAATCGCCGGCGCGCTGCTGCTCGCCGTGAGCGTGGCGGGCTGCGGCACGACGACCTCACCCGCCGGCGCCGATGTGACCGCGGCACCCACGGCACCCACAGCACCCGCGGCGACGCTCAAGGCTACCGCGGCACCGCGGGAGCTGCGCGGCGTCTACCTCGCAGGCGCGAAGCCGGCGGCGAGGCAGAGCACGCCGGCGTGCGAGAACGACAGCTGCCCCGGCCTCGGCAGCGGGTTCTACCTGCCGAGCAAGAATGCGCTCTCCGTCCTCACCGGCGGCCGCGTGTTCTTCGCCAGGACGAAGCTCGGCGAATGCGCCACGCTCTCCACCATCGCGAGCGTCTCGGACAGCCTCAACTCCGTCGACAGCATGCAGCAGTTCGTCGAGAACACGTCCGCCGACATCGACGTGGGCGGCGACTACAAGACCAGCACGCTGACGGTGCAGGGTACGGCCCAGGTGATGACCGGGTCATCCTCGGACATCACGACCACGTTCCACTCCGTGACGCTCGACGTCACCATGCTGACAGGCGCGGTCGACTTCAAGCAGGACGCCACCTGCTTCGCGGCGTCCAATATCGCCCCCGAGTACTTGAAGGACTTCGAGTCGCTGCCGCTGATCGCCGACGACAAGGTGGGCAACGCGGCGTCGTGGGACGGCTACGTGCAGTTCCTCAAGACCAACGGCTCGCACATCATGATGCAGCAGCAGCTCGGGAGCCGCTTCCAGCAGTGGGAGAGCTCGACGTCGACGGCCTCGTCGATGTCGAGGACGCTCTCGGCGAAGGCGTGCGCGGAGGTCGAGGGGCTCGGCACCGGCGAGTCGGGATCGACGGGCTGGAGCGCGAGCGCGTGCACCTCCTACAGCACGGAGGAGCGGGAGCAGGCGCAGAAGCAGACGGCGGACAGCACCAAGATCATCGACGGCGGAACCGCAAAGACGCGGGTGGAGATGCAGCAGGGCGTGACGAAGGACCGGCTGGGCGCGTTCATCGGCAGTGCGCAGAGCGCGGATCAGGCCGTCGCCTACACGTTCAAGCCGGTATGGGAGCTACTCGACAGCATCTACGCCAGCGCGTGCGCGACGGACGGCAAGGGCTCCGCGGCGTGCGCCAACGTGCAGCGCGCCCGCAACCTCCAGGCGGCCTACGAGGGCTGGACGGCGGTCAGCTGCCCGGAGCTGAAGTCGGGATCAGAGGTCTACCAGACGATGGCGATCGAGGGGACCAGCTCGCTCGGCATCAACACCTACAAGTGCACGGCAGAGAAGACTGGCTGCCACGCGGGCGGCGACTGCCACGTGGGCGGAGCCCTGGGCGGCGTCTGCTACTGCTACGGTAGCACCTGCTTCGACACAGGCGAAAAGGTGTCGGGGACGGACCAGTCGCGCACCAAGGTCCGCGGCAGCCAGAGCGGGAGCTACAACAAGGGCGTCAACAACTCCTGCTACTACAAGGCGAGCGCGCACTGCACCTGCCAGAACGGCTGGTCGGGCGGGCTGCCGGAGCGAAACCTGTACTTGCAATCGGGCAGCTACTGACGGGCGTCGCGATCCAGAGATTGTATCGGGCGGATCCCTCCGATACCTTGAAAGGATCCCATGGACGGCAGGCACACAGGCGACGGTGGGTCACGGGCGGAAGGGGAATTGCCGGCCCCGCGCGTCCTGATTGTCGAGGACGATGCCCCGCTGGCCGGGATGCTCGCCGAGTACTTGGGCGGGCACGGCTTCGACGCGCAGATCGAGCCCCGCGGCGACGCCGCCACGCCACGCATCATCGAGGAGCAGCCGGACCTCGTGATCCTCGACCTGGGGCTGCCGGGGAAGGACGGGCTCGCGGTGTGCCGCAGCGTGCGGCCGCGCTACGCAAAGCCCATCCTGATGCTCACCGCGCGCGGCGACGCCACCGACGAAGTCGTGGGGCTGGAGATCGGCGCGGACGACTACCTCGCCAAACCGGTGAAGCCGCGCGTGCTGCTGGCGCGCGTCCGGGCGCTGCTGCGGCGCCTGGCGGTGGTGGAGCCGGGCGAGCGGCTGCGCGTGGGCGAGCTGGCGATCGACGCGGCCGCGCGCACGGCGGCGATCGGCGAGACGGTGCTCGATCTGACGTCGGGCGAGTTCGAGTTGCTGTGGCTGCTGGCGTCGCACGCCGGGCAAGTGATGGATCGCCGGCGGTTGTATGACCGCGTGCGCGGCGTGGAGTACGACGAGCTGGACCGTTCGATCGACCTGCGCGTTTCGCGATTGCGCCAGAAGATCACCGACGCGGGCGGGGGGCGCAACGCGATCAAGACGGTGCGCGGCGTGGGCTACCTCTACGTGAAGGGCTGACCCCGATCCCAATGTTCGCCCGGTTCTACGTGATGGTGCTGCTGTCGCTCCTGCTGGCGGGGGTGCTGATCCAGGCGCTGGTGATGCCGGGCGTGGGCGCCCGCGTCGGGCAGGGACTCCGCACCCAGGGCTCGCCATCGGTGCTGCGGATCGCGCGCGATCTCGGCGAGGCGAACGCGCGCGGCGAGGACCTCGACGCGGCCGTCGCCCATGCGGCGGCGCGCCACACGCTCCCGCTCGCGTTGATCGCGCGCGCCGGCCTGACGCTCGACGCGGCGGCGCTGGCACGGCTCGACGGCGGGGTGGTGGTCGAGCGCGGCGAACGCCGCCGCGTCACGCTGCTCGCGGGCATCCCGGGAACCGATCGGTTGCTCGCGGCCGGCCCGATCCCGGGCGGACCGCCGTTCTCCGAGGGCCACGGGCTCGCGGCGCTCGGGCTCATCCTGCTGGCGGTCTGGCTCGGCGTGTTCCTGATCGCGCGGCCGATGGCGCGGCGGCTCGCGGGCGTGGCGAGCGCGGCGGATCGGTTCGGCCGCGGCGACCTCGCAGCGCGCGCTGACCCGAGCGCGCGCGACGAGCTGGGCGGCCTGGCCCGGGAGTTCAACGGCATGGCGGTGCGGATCGAGCGGCTGATTGCGTCGCAGGAGGAGCTCTTGCGGATGATCTCGCACGAGCTGCGCACGCCGCTCCAGCGCATGCACTTCACGCTCGAGAAGGTGCGCGAGTCGTCGGACGCCGTCGAGCGCGACCGCGCGCTGCAGCGCACCGAGGTCGACCTGCAGGAGTGCGACGACCTCATCGACGAGCTGCTGACCTACACGCGGCTCGAGCACGTGGCGCCGATGAGCGACGCGGTCTCGCTCGGCCCCCTGGTGGCGGACCTGTGCGCGTCGTTCGAGGACCGCGGCCCGGGCGCGGAGCTGGTCGCGGAGGCGGCGACGAGCGCGCTGGTGGTGCGCGGCGAGGCGCGGCTCTTGCGGCGCGCGCTGTCGAACTTGATCGCGAACGCGCTCCGCCACGCCCGCTCGCGGGTCGAGGTGTCCGCGGCGGCGACGGGCGAGCTGGTATGCATCGACGTCGACGACGACGGCCCCGGCGTGCCGGACGCGCAGCGCGAACGCGTGTTCGAGCCGTTCTTCCGTCTCGACGAAGCGGCCGGCCGCAGCGTCGGCCTGGGCCTCGCGATCGTGCGCCGCATCGCCGATCGCAGCAGCGGTCGCGTCGATCTATTGCGCTCCGACCTCGGCGGTGCGCGCTTCCGCCTGTCGCTGCGCCTGGAGAAACCCGTACGGGGTTAGTACGTACAGGTCGATCCCAGGTCGATCGCGAATTGCCGGTTGTTGCCCAGTACCGTGGAGAGTAGCTATCATGGAAGACAAATCGACACGCCAGGCACGGTCGATTACCTCGATCGGGCGTGGCACGCGCGCGTCGCGGTCACGCTGACGCGGGGTCGGGCTCCGGTCGTGCTGTTCTGGCGCTGCGCGTGCGCTTGTCCCGCGAAACCTCACGGGTGCGTGCCGCGGCATTTCGCTTGCACGACGTGCCCGCATGAAATGGACCCTTCTTGTTGCAGCCATGGTTCCCGCGACGGCGCTCGCGGAGCCGCGCGTCACCGTCGAAGCCGATGCCGGCGTCGGCGAGGCGCTCGGTATCGCGTCGCCCAGCGTAGGGGTTGGCGCCGGTGGTTGGATTGCGCCACGCGCAGCGCTGACCTTGCGAGCGACCGCGCTCACGCTGTCGCCACGGTCACCGGATCCCTCCGGTATCGCCACGATCGATCGTTATCGCCGCACGTTCATGTTCGTCGGGCCTAGCCTGCAGTACTGGCTCGGCGATCGGGTCTGGCTCGGCGCCGGCGTCGGCGTCTCGGCGATGCTCGCGGACAGCGATGTCATGCGCGGCTGGGGCGCGGACCTGCGCGCCGGCTACGCCATGGGTGCGTTCGACATATCACTCGAGGTTACGCCGAGCTACTTCCCGACGGGTGGCGGCGTTTACAACAGCGGCACCTCCTTGATGCCGCTCAGTACGACCACGACGGGCATCGCGCTGCTCGCCGGCTACCAATTCCGGTGATTCAGGACTGTCAGATGAGCGGACGATCGTGCAGGGGGACCTGCACCTGACCGGTGTTGACCGCGCGCGACAGCTCGGCGAGCACCTGCGAGGCCTCGAGCTGGCTGAGATCGGGGAGCGTCGCGCGCAGCGCCTGCGCGTCGTCGGGCTGCCAGACCCCGCGCGCAATCGCGCCCTCGAGGACACGCTGCGCGGTCTCGTGGGCTGCGCTGGGCGGTGCGCTCGCCTGTGCGACCATCACCTCGGCCGGCGCGCCCGCGGGCACCGGCTCGGCCCGGGCCAGCGTGCCCGGTGGCGGCAGCGCCGCCGTCACCGCCAGCCGCACATCCTCGGACAGCGCCCGGCGCAGCTCGGCACGATCCTCCGCCGAGAGCCGCGTCATCGACCCGGGAGCCGCATGCGGCACGGCCGGGTCCGGCGCGCCCCGCCACCACCCACCCAGCGTCGCGCAGCCGAGGCCGAACAGCACCAGCGCCCCCACCCGGGTCACCGTGTACCTGGTCGTCACGGCGTCGCCGGCAGGTAGAAGGAGTACGTATCGATATAGATCTGCGTACAGTTGCCGCTGGAGTCGAAGAACAGCCGGATCGCCGAGTTCGGTGTGATCGAGGCGACCGCCTGGACCATCGCGGGGTTGCTGAAGCTGCACGTCTTCGTCGCGCCGGTGGCGTCGGCGATCGTGCAGAACCCCATCGCGCTGGTCCCCGAGTTGAGCAGCGAGCAGCCGGCGTACGAGTTGGTGTCTGCGGTGGCGCGCGCGGCGCCCATGACGCCGACGGCGAACGTCGGGCTGAGCGACGGCGCCCCGCTCGAGGCCTTGTAGCCTGCGTAGGCGATGGCGCCGGTCAGGAGCACGGTGGCGGCGACAGCGGTACTCATCAATCTCTTCTTCATCTTGTCCTCCTTGGTGGACCCACGGGTAGAGTGCGCACCCGGCGCGCTGTGACACGCGACGTGTCGCGCATGAAACCTGCAAAACGCGCGACCGCCCCCGTGACTGGGCTGTGGGGTGCGCAGAATATTTTCCTTGCTCATCGTTGTAGGGGAGGGTCCATGAGATTCGAAAGGCGCGGTCTGTGGCTCGGCGCGTTCGCGGCGAGCCGTGGGCCGGGGGTGGTGAGCGTGGTGATCGCGGCGCTCGCGGCGGGCTGTGGACCGCACGCGCGCGACGTGCAGCCGGCGGCAGCCGCCGATCCTGCTGCCGCACGCGGCGTTCCCGCTGCCACCGCTCGGGGTGCGGCCGACGCTGCGAGCGCACTGATGACAGCTCCCGTGATCCAGATTGCACATGGCGTGCGATTGATCTCGTGGAGTCATCTGTAGGAGTCGAGATCGAGATTCGACAGTCAACGCGCCGACCGGGCCGCTGGGATCCCGGCCACCGGGAATTCAGGACCTCCGGGATCTGGGATCGAGTGCGCGAATTTCGCGGCTGGCCCGGCCGGATTTCGGTCGGGCCGCGGTACCTGGTGGGCCCGGGCGAGCCGGCGAACTCCGGGTAACCGCAGCCGAAACCCCGAGGTGTCCGGACCGCCCGGATCGCGTGGCGCATTGTCGCAGAGCGACTGCCAAACCACGAGCATCCCACCGTTGACATGGTAGGCGGCCCCGACTATAAGCAGCCGGCGCCAACCCAAGGATTCTTCATAGGTTGCGCAGGTGAATGACCATGGATCAGACGCCCATCGTATCGCTGGCTGGAGGGCATCCACTGATCGACCTCGACTACACAGTCGTCGTTCAGTTCGTGCTGTTCCTGGTCCTGTTCGCGGTCGCGAACAAGTTCTTGTTCCAGCCGTACTTGCAGCTGCGTGAACGGCGCAAGGCCGGCATCGACGGCGCGCGCGCCGAGGCCGAGAAGATGACGGCGCAGGCGGACGCCAAGCTCGCCGATTACGAGAAGTCGCTCGCCGCGGCGCGCGAGCGCGCCAACGAGGAGGGCCGCAAGGTCCGCTCCGAGGCGTCGGCCCACGAGCAGGACGTCACCGCCAAGGCGCGCACGGCCTCGCAGGCCGCGATCAATGAGGCCGCGGCCAAGATGCGCAGCGAGACCGAGGCCGCGCGCGCACAGCTGATGCCGCAGGCCGACGCGCTGGCCCGGACGATCTCGTCCAAGCTGCTCGGCCGGGAGGTTGCGTGATGACCAGGCTCGCTGTCGTCCTCGGGCTTGGGCTCGCGCTGACCGCCCTGACCACCACCGCGCTCGCCCAGGCGCCGGATACCAGGGCCGAGCGCGAGGCCGAGCGCGCCACGGCGGACGCGCCCGGCGACTCGGAGTCGGCGAGCGGCCCGGGCACCGAGTACCACCCCGGGGACGGCAACGCGGAGGACGAAGCCGAGCCCGACCCGACCCACCACTTCAACTTCTTCGGGTTCCAGCCCGGCCACGTGTTCGACTACATGGGCAAGGACGAGTTCGGCGGCAAGTTCGGCGACGGCAAGATGGTCGATCCCCGGACCAGCCAGGTGATCCACGAGGAGGAGCCGGCGTCGCCGCCGTTCATCTTCATGCTGATCAACTTCGCGCTGCTGCTCGGCATCCTGGCCTGGAAGGCCGGCCCGCTCGCCCACCAGACCGCCGCCGAGCGCCACGATCAGATCAAGTCCGCGCTCGACGAGGCCGCCAAGCTGCGCAAGCAGGCGGCGGACAAGCTCGCCGAGTACGACGCCCGGCTCAAGTCCGCCGACGCCGAGATCAAGCAGCTGGTCGAGGGCATGCGCGAGGACGCCGAGCGCGACAAGCAGCGGATCCTCGCCGCCGCCGAAGCGCAGTCCGCGGTGATGAAGCGCGACGCCGAGCTGCGGATCGCCGCCGAGATCGAGCTCGCGCGCGCCCAGCTGACCCGCGAGGTCACCGCCGCGGCGTCCGCGGCGACCGAGAAGCTGCTGCGCGAGAAGATGACCGCCGGCGACCAGCAGAACCTGGTCACCGCGTTCATCGCCGACGTGCAGTCGGCCGGCCGCGGGCCGACCACCGGCGCCGGCAAAGGAGAAGCACGCTGATGGTGACCGGTAGCCTGTCCCGCCGCTACGCCCGCGCGATCCTCGAGCTCGGCACCGCGAACGGCAACCTCGACAAGATCGGCGCCGACCTGCGGTCGATCGCCAAGGCGATGCACGACTCCGCCGAGCTCGTCACCGTGCTGACCAACCCGGCGATCCGCCGCGCCGACCGCCGCCGCGTGATCGACGCGCTGCTCCAGCGCGTGGCCGCCGCGCCGCACACCCAGAACCTCGTGCACCTGCTGCTCGACGGCGAGCGCATGAGCTCGCTCGAGGCGATCTCGCGCGAGGTCGACGCGATGATCGAGGCCAAGGCGGGTCGGATGTCGGCCGAGGTCACCTCGGCCAAGCCGCTCAACGCCGATCAGCTGTCCCAGATCACCGCCGCGCTCGAGCAGCTCTCGGGCAAGAAGGTCGCCGTCACCAAGCGCGAAGATCCGAACCTGCTCGGCGGCGTGGTCGCCAAGCTCGGCGACAAGGTCTACGACGGCTCGCTCCGCACCCAGCTCCGCACGCTCCGCGACGAGCTCACCAAGTAAGAGGACGACATGGACATCCGCGCCGCAGAGATCAGCGACATCATCCGCAAGCAGATCGAGAACTACGACAAGAAGGTCTCGGTCACCGAGACCGGCACCGTGCTGACCGCCGGCGACGGCATCGCGCGCGTGTACGGCCTGTCCGGCGCGCTCGCCGGTGAGCTGCTCGAGTTCGAGGGTGAGGGCGGCCAGAAGGTCAACGGCATGGTGCTGAACCTCGAGGAGGACAACGTCGGCGTCGCGCTGCTCGGCCGGTTCGAGTCGGTCCGCGAGGGCGACACCGTCCGCCGCACCAACCGCATCGTCGAGGTCCCGGTCGGCGAGGAGCTGCTCGGCCGCGTGGTCAACGCGATCGGCGTCCCGGTCGACGGCGGCAAGCCGATCGTCGGCGCGACCCGCCGCCAGGTCGAGATCAAGGCGCCCGGCATCATCTCGCGCAAGTCGGTCCACGAGCCGATGCAGACCGGGATGAAGGCGGTCGACTCGATGATCCCGATCGGCCGCGGCCAGCGCGAGCTGATCATCGGCGACCGCGGCACCGGCAAGACCGCGATCGCGATCGACACGATCATCAACCAGAAGGGGCAGAACATGTTCTGCTTCTACGTCGCGATCGGCCAGAAGCAGTCGACGGTCGCCACGGTCGTCGACCGGCTCACCAAGGCCGGTGCGATGGAGTACACCACGGTCGTCATCGCCGGCGCGTCGGAGCCCGCCCCGCTGCAGTTCATCGCGCCGTACACCGGCGTCACGATGGCCGAGTACTTCCGCGACTCCGGCCGCCACGCGCTGATCGTCTATGATGATCTCTCGAAGCAGGCGGTCGCGTATCGCCAGCTGTCGCTGCTGCTCCGCCGCCCGCCGGGTCGCGAGGCCTACCCGGGCGACGTGTTCTACATCCACAGCCGCCTGCTCGAGCGCGCCGCGAAGATGTCGGACAAGGAGGGCGCGGGCTCGCTGACCGCGCTGCCGATCATCGAGACCCAGGCCGGCGACGTCTCGGCGTACATCCCGACCAACGTCATCTCGATCACCGATGGCCAGATCTTCCTCGAGGCCGACCTGTTCTACTCCGGCGTTCGCCCGGCGGTGAACGTCGGGATCTCGGTGTCGCGCGTCGGCGGCGCCGCGCAGTCGCCCGCGATGAAGCAGATCGCCGGCCGGCTCCGGCTCGAGCTCGCGAGCTACCGCGAGAAGGCGGCGTTCGCGCAGTTCGGCTCCGACCTCGACAAGGCCACGCTCGCCCAGCTCAACCGCGGCGAGCGCATGGTCGAGCTGCTCAAGCAGGGCCAGTTCGAGCCGATGCCGGTCGAGGAACAGGTCGTCATCATCTACGCCGGCACCAACGGCTTCGTCGACGACTACGAGGTCGCCGTGCTCGGCCGCTACGAGAAGGAGCTGCTGTCGTTCATGAAGTCGCGCAAGGTCGAGCTCCTGAAGCAGCTCGCCGGCGGCGGCAAGCTCAAGGGTGACCTCGAGACCCAGCTCCGCGAGGGGCTGACCGAGTTCGCCAAGCAGTTCGACGCCAAGTCGGACAAGAAGGCGTGACCCCATGCCGTCGCTGAAGGCGATCCGCACCCGCATCACGTCGGTCAAGAACACGCGCAAGATCACGCGCGCGCTCAAGCTCGTGTCGACCGCGAAGCTGCGGCGCGCGCAGGACGCGCTGATCGCGGCGCGGCCGTACACCCAGGCGATCTCGCGCGTCGTGTCGGAGCTGTCGGCGGTCGCCGGCAGCGATGCCCACGAGCTGTTCGCCGAGCGCCCGATGACCAAGGCGGCGATCGTCGTGATCACCAGCGACCGCGGCCAGGCCGGCGCGTTCAACGCCAACGTGACCAAGGCGGTCGAGCGCTACGCCGCCAACGAGCTCGCCGCGGCGAGCGAGGTCTCGCTGCGGATCATCGGCCGCAAGGGCAACCAGTACTTCAGCCGGCGGCGCACCACGATCACGAGCTTCGATCCGGCGCCGACCGGCGCGACCGCGCTCGAGACCGCGCGCGAGACCGCGAACCGGATCATCGCCGACTTCCAGGCCGGCAAGGTCGACCGCGTGTTCGTGGTCTACAACGAGTTCAAGAGCGCGATCAGCCAGTCGACCCGCGTCAAGCAGGTGCTGCCGGTCGTGCCCGAGAAGACCACCGCGCTGGTGACCAAGGACGCGCACGGCCACGCCGCCGCGCCGGCGGATGGCGGCACCCCGGATTACACCTACGAGCCGAGCAAGGAGGCGCTGCTGTCGCGCCTCGTGCCGCTCTATGTCCAGATCCAGCTGTACAGCGCGGCGCTCGAGTCGATCACCGCGTTCTTCGCGGCCCAGATGACGGCGATGGACTCCGCGACCAAGAACGCGGGCGAGATGATTTCCAGACTGACGCTGCAGTACAACCGCGCGCGCCAGGCATCGATCACCAAGGAGCTGCTCGAGATCATCGGCGGCGCCGAGGCTCTGAAGGGATAACAGATCATGGCTACCACCGACACGTCTCCCAACTCCATCGGCCGCGTGGTCCAGGTCATTGGCCCGGTCGTCGACGTCGCGTTCGACTCTGCCGATCTGCCCGAGATCTACACGGCGCTGATCCTGACCAACCCCACGATCGACAAGCGCCAAGACAACCTGACCGTCGAGGTCGCCCAGCACCTCGGCGAGCACACCGTGCGCTGCGTCGCGATGGACACGACCGACGGCCTGGTCCGCGGCCAGCCGGTCCGGAACACCCACGCCGCGATCTCGGTGCCGGTCGGCATCGAGGTGCTCGGCCGGATCCTCAACGTGATCGGCGAGCCGGTCGACGAGGCCGGCCCGCTCACCTCGACCAAGCGGTCGCCGATCCACCGCGCCGCGCCGAAGTTCACCGACCAGGCGGTCAACGTCGAGATGTTCGAGACCGGCATCAAGGTCATCGACCTGCTCGCGCCGTATCGCCGCGGTGGCAAGATCGGCCTGTTCGGCGGCGCCGGCGTCGGCAAGACCGTGTTGATCCAGGAGCTGATCAACAACGTCGCCAAGAAGTCGGGTAGCTACTCGGTGTTCGCCGGGGTCGGCGAGCGCACCCGCGAGGGCAACGACCTGTTCCACGAGCTCAAGGAAGCCAAGCTGTTCGACGGCAGCTCGGTGCTGTCGAAGACCGCGCTGATCTTCGGCCAGATGAACGAGCCGCCGGGCGCGCGCCAGCGGGTCGCGCTGTCGGCGCTGACCGTCGCGGAGTACTTCCGCGACGAGATGAAGCAGGATCTGCTGCTGTTCGTCGACAACATCTTCCGGTTCACCCAGGCCGGCTCGGAGGTCTCCGCGCTCCTGGGCCGGATCCCGAGCGCCGTCGGTTACCAGCCGACGCTGTCGACCGAGATGGGCGGTCTGCAGGAGCGGATCACCTCGACCAAGGACGGCTCGATCACCTCGGTGCAGGCGATCTACGTGCCCGCCGACGACCTGACCGACCCCGCGCCGGCCACGGCGTTCGCCCACCTCGACGCGACCACGGTGCTCAACCGCGCGATCACCGAGAAGGGCATCTACCCGGCCGTCGATCCGCTCGACTCGACCTCGACGATCTTGACCGCCGCCGTCGTCGGCGACAAGCACTACGCGGTCGCCCGCGAGGTCCAGCGGATCCTGCAGCGCTACAAGGATCTCCAGGACATCATCGCGATCCTCGGCATGGACGAGCTGTCGGAGGACGACAAGCAGACCGTGTCGCGCGCGCGCAAGATCGAGAAGTTCATGGGCCAGCCGTTCCACGTCGCCGAGACGTTCACCGGCCTCAAGGGCATCTTCTGCTCGCGCGAGGACACCGTGCGCTCGTTCTCCGAGATCCTCGAGGGCAAGTGCGACGACCTGCCCGAGCAGGCGTTCGAGATGACCGGCACGGTCGACGACGTCCGCGCCAAGGCCGCCGAACTCGCGAAGAGGTCCTGAGCCATGGCGGGCGGACTGTCGACCATCCTCGGGGTGAACCTGGTGACGCCGCGCGGCGTCGTCGCGCACACCGACGCCGACAGCGTGCAGGCGCCGGGCGAGCTCGGCGAGTTCGAGCTGCTGCCGGGCCACATCCCGATGCTGACCGCGATCCGTCCGGGCGTTCTGACGATCGGCACCAAGGCGCGCGCGCGCTACGCGGTGGCATCGGGCTACCTGCGCGTCGATCCGACCGGCGCGGTCGAGATCCTCGTCGAGCAGGCGGTGCAGGCCAAGGACGTTGACGCCGAGCTCGCCAAGAAGGACCTCGCGTCCGCCGAGGCCGAGCTCGCCAAGTGGGGCGACCGCCCGCTCGACGGCGACTACGTCAACATGCAGCAGCGCGCCGGCTGGGCCCGCGCCCGCATCGACGCGGCCGGGCACTAAGCGAGTCAACGACGGGTGTGTGAGTTTGCTGGCGCCGTGCCGCTCTCGCCGCCTTGGTGCGCGAGCTCGCCGCCGACACTGCACCGATCCTTGCCGACCTAGTGTTCGCCTGCGCTGCTTCGCTCGCGCCAACTCTCACCCTCGAGTGCTCGACAGGCGTGAGCATGGACGCTGTCAGAATGGTGTGCGAAGCTCAGGTAGTCGCCTACCTCGTCGCTATTTGTCGTGGCAACCACTGTCGAGAGCATCAGGAAGATGGTCGTTGCCTTCAAGAAGGGCGACACGACCGCCTTTCATAGCGCGGTGCAGGAGTACGTCGAGGAGGAGCGCCGACGTAACCATCCGGTGGTTGCGCGGGACATCGAGCGCATCCTCAAGAACGGCAACGGCAACGGCCATGCGCTCACCCTTCTGTCGGCCCGCGAAGCCACGTCGATCTTGGGGGAGCTGCCGACCGACAAGGAGCGCGGAACGCCGCTCGTCGAAATCCGAGAGGACGAGCGCTCGCTCGACGAGCTGGTCCTCCGAGACGACACACGCGAGATCGTCTCCCGGCTCGTTCAGGAGCATCGACGTAACGAGATGCTCCACGCGCACGGTCTTCGCGCGTCGGGGAAAGTGTTGTTCTGCGGCCCACCCGGCTGTGGCAAGACCGTGGTCGCGGGCGCCATCGCGAAGGCGCTCTACGTGCCCCTCGTGCTCGTCCGCTTCGACGCTGTGATCTCGTCGTACCTTGGCGACACCGCAGCGAACCTGCGCAAGGTCTTCGACTTCGCCCGTACGCGTCCGATGGTGCTGTTCTTCGACGAGTTCGATGCGATCGGCAAGCGCCGCACCGATGAGTCCGACCACGGGGAGCTGAAGCGCGTCGTTAACTCGTTCTTGCAGATGCTTGATGGGTTCCGCGGCGAGTCTCTTATCGTAGCCGCGACGAATCACGAACAGATCCTGGATCCGGCGCTCTGGCGTCGGTTCGACGAGATCGTGCAGTTCCCGCGACCGCAACCCGACCAGATCGAGACGCTGCTCGTGCGAAGTCTGCGTCAGGTCGGCGTGGCACCGTCGGTGTCGCTCAAGGAGCAAGCGCGCAAGCTCTCCGGGATGTCCTTCGCGGACATTGAACGCATCGCGATGGACGCCATCAAGCAGGTCGTCCTCGATGGCACCAGGGAGATCGACCGCGAGACTTTCGAGCAAGCCGTCGCGCGGCAGCGACGCCGGCTTGCCTTGACGGGTGGGCATGTCGAGGTCTACCCAGGTAGGACCACGGCATCGAGGGGAACACGGCGACATGCCCCACCGCGACGGCGATAAGCGCTACCCACATCTACCCCTCGCGCATGTCGATCGGACTTGGCAGCGACGAGGACGCCCTGCACCACCATCTCCACCTCCAGCGCGAGAAGGACGCGGACCATTCGGCGCGAAGGTTCGCAACCGGCTGACCGAACTGGAGCAGGAGGCCGGCGCCACGCCACCCGCGGCGCGCGGGATCCATCCTCACCTCGTGTTCCGTGTTCCGCTGGCACCGGGGGCGAGCTCGGATGCCGTTGCCGAGAAACTCGAAGCCATCGGCCTGCACGCAGTGAGCATCGAGCCCGACCGAGCGGTGGTTGCCTTCCGCGATGACCAGAATCTCTCTGCGTTCCGCGATGCGATGAAGGTCTACGAGGCGGGGCCGAAGACGAACCCTCGGACCCGCCAGCCGTACAAAACGACCCCGTACGACGTCTTCGAGTACGTCGAAGCCGATCAGATGAAGCTCTGGAGCCCGCAGGACCGCATCGGCCCGCGGCTCGCGCAGAAAATCCGTAGCGACGGTTCAGGGCTCGACGAGAACGCGACGTATGTCGTCGAGTTGGACCTCTGGCATCGCGGCACGACTCAGCTCGCCGAAGCGGGTTTGGAGGAGATCAAGCGAGCAGTCAGCGCGACGAAGCAGAACGATGTCGATCGCGTCGTCGACTGGTTCATCGGCGAGTACATGTGCTTGGTGAAGGCTCACGTGCGAGGTTCGACGCTGAAGAAGCTACTCGATATGCCGATCGTCGCCGAGATCGATCTTCCGCCAACCCCCGTGTTCGATGCCGTCCAAACCGGACGCGCCGACACGAAGAACTTCGCCCAGCCGCCACGCCCCAACTTGGACGGACCCCGCGTCTGCGTGGTCGACAGCGGAATCGCAGCAGCCCATCCACTTCTCGCGAGCAACGTTGGCCATGAAGAGGCGATCCTAACGGCAGCGGCTTCCCCCGCCGATCAGCATGGTCACGGCACGCGCGTTGGGGCGATTGCAGTCTTCGGCAGCATTCGCGCCTGCTACGAGAGCGGGGCGTTCTCCTCGCCGGTGGTGCTGTTCAGCGCTCGCGTGCTCAACGACAGCAATCAGTTCGATGACGAACAGTTGATCGTAAAGCAGATGCAGGCCGCGATCAGGACCTTCAAAAAGCCACCGCATGTCTGCCGCGTCTTCAACCTCTCGCTCGGAACGTTCCATCCGGCCAACTCCAGCAAGCAGTCGACGTGGGCCGAAGCGCTCGACGTCCTCGCGCGCGAGGAGCAGGTGGTGATCGTCGTCAGCGCTGGGAACAACCGCTCGGTACTGACGAACAACGCGAAGGAAGCGGAGGCGGTGCTCAAGAATCACCCTTCGCAGCTACGAATGCCGGAGGCTCGTCTGTCGGACCCGGCGACCGCCGCCATCGCGATCACCGTCGGTGCTCTCGTCGAGCATGAGGTGCCTTCCGTGCGGCGCGGAATAGGTGCCACAGATCTCATCCGATCTCTCGGGAAGATCGGCGAACCGTCGCCGTTCACGCGTATCGGCCCGGGGCTCGGGAAGGCCGTGAAACCGGAGTTCGTCGAGTACGGCGGCAGCCTGGTGTGGGAGGGAACAGCGAACACGTATCGCCGCATCCGGCACGAAGACGGCGTCTCCGTGATGTCGTTCGAGCGCGAGCACACCAAGCGTCTGTTCGCGTTCGACTTCGGAACGAGCTACGCCGCTCCACGACTCGCGCGCATCGCCGCGATCCTCTGGCACAAGCTCCACGCCGACCTTGGCAAGGCCCCACACCCGAACCTCGTGCGAGCAGTGCTCGCGACCGCAGCCTCGGTCCCCGAACCGAGCAGGACGTTGATCGAGGCCAAGCTCGACAAGGACGCGGTGATGCACGTGTGCGGCTACGGGCAGGTCGACGAGGAACTCGCCGTCACATCGTCCGATCGACGCGTCACCATGGTCGCGGAAGGCACCCTCAGGATCGACCACTTCCGCATCTATGAAGTCCCGACGCCGGACGAGTTCAGGAAGGCCAAGGGCGAGAAGCGGATCACCGTCGCGCTCGCGTTCGATCCGCCGGTTCGACGCCGACGCCTCGACTATCTCGGCGTGCGGATGGACTTCATGCTGATCCGTGGCAAGACGCCGGATGAGATCGCCGAGGCGTACGCGAAGGTGACCGACGACGATCCCGAGGTCGCGTTCGGCTCGTCGTTTCGGGTCAAGATCGAGCCACCGCAGACCAAGGGGCCGGCCAAGGGGACGCTCCAGCGTGGCGAGTTCCGGTTCAGCCGCGAGCGCACGGACTATGGCGACACGTTCTACCTCGTCGTTCGCGCTTCGCGGCGCTGGGCACCGCCCGAGCTCGAGGAGCAGAGCTTCGCAGTGGCCGTTGTGCTCGAAGCCGACGACCCGCAGCTCTATGCTCGCCTCCGAGCGCGGGCTCGTGTCCGTGGTCGTGCCCGGCCGTGAGCACCAACATCAAGCATCAAGTCGCGTTCTAGAGCAGCTCGCTTTGAGCGTGCGACCACCGAGCACGAGGCTCGGCCGGCCTCGTCGTGAGCCGAGTTCGCGCACGACCATGACGGCGGCAGCGAGCCGTGCAGCAGGCCGGCGACCGCGGTCGGCACCGAGCGCGCCGCTGTTGTCGACGTTCATCGGTTACCAGCTCTGAGCCGTAGAACGTCTTCGTGACCTCGGCGCTCGGATCGTAATCGACGCTATCCCGGGATGGGGTACAACCGCGCACGTGCGAATCGGAGAGCTGCTAGGCGCGCTGTCGCTGGCCACGGATCTGGCGGCGGGGATGCCGCTCGAGACGTCGCTGCGGACCTGCGTGCTCGCGACCCGCGTGGCGCGCGTGCTCGGGGTGACCGCGCCGGCGGAGCTCGACGAGATCCGGCGCGCGACGTTGCTGCGGCACCTGGGGTGCACGGCGTTCGCGCACGAGGCCGCGAAGCTGGTCGGCAATGACCATGACCTGCTGAGCACGTACGCCGGGGTCGATCAGACCAGGCGCAGCGCGGTGGTCGGCCGCACGGTGACCCAGCTCGCGCGCGAGGCGCCGCTCGGCCGCCGGCTCGCCGCGATGGCGCGCGTGGTGGCCAACCCGGGGGCGGGCGCGGCGCTGGTCTCGGCGCAGTGCACCCAGGCGGTCGCGCTCGCCGAGGATCTGCAGCTGCCGGGCGGGGTGACCGAGGCGCTCGGCCAGATCTACGAGCGCCACGATGGGCGGGGCGGGCCGCACAAGATCGCCGGCGAGACGATCCGGCCGTCGGCGCAGCTGCTCCACCTCGCCGAGCTGGTCGAGATCCACCACCGCACGCAGGGCGGGCGCGACGCCGCGGTCGCCGAGGTCCGCCGCCGGCGCGGCAAGCACCTGGCGCCGGCGATCGCCGACGCGTTCCTCGCCGAGCACGACCAGCTGTGGCCGGTGCTCGAGGCGGCGTCGGTGTGGGACTACTACCTCGAGGACGAGGCCGCGGTCGGTGGGGCGGGCGCGCCCGACGAGCTCGACCGGATCGCCGCCGCGTTCGGCCGGTTCGCCGATCTCAAGTCGCCGTACATGCTCGGCCACTCGACCGCGGTGGCCGCGATCGCCGAGGCCGCGTGCGAGGATCGCGCGGCGGCCCCGCGGGTCCGGCTCGCCGCGCTGCTCCACGATCTCGGCACGGTCAGCGTGCCCAACGGGATCTGGGACAAGCCGGGGCCGCTCAACGCGATGGAATGGGAGCGGGTCCGGCTGCACGGCTACTACACCCAGCGCATCCTGACCCAGACCCCGCTGCTGGCCGACATTGCGGTGCTCGCCGGTGCGCACCACGAGCGGCTCGACGGCAGCGGCTACCACCGCGGCGCCCCCGCGGCGATGCTCGACCGCGACGCGCGGCTGATCGCCGCCGCCGATGCCTACCAGGCGATGCGCGAGGCGCGCGCCCACCGCCCGGCGCGCACCGCCGCCGAGGCCGCCGAGGTGCTCGCCGCTGATGCCCGCGACGGCAAGCTGTGCCGCCGCGCGGTCGACGCCGTGCTCGGCGCCGCCGGGCTGCCGCGGCCCGAGCGCAGCCTGCCCGCGGGCCTGACCCCGCGCGAGGTCGACGTGCTGATCCACCTCGCGCGCGGCTCGACCAACAAGGAGATCGCGTCGTCGCTCGGGATCGCCGTGCGGACCGCGAACCACCACATCGAGAACATCTACGGCAAGCTCGCGGTCACCACGCGGGCGGCGGCGGCGGTGTTCGCGGTGCGCCACGACCTGGTCGCCGCCGAGTAGCACCACATCGAGAACATCTATGGCAAGCTCGCGGTCACCACGCGGGCGGCGGCGGTGTTTGCGGTGCGACACGACCTGGTCGCCGCGGAGTAGGGCGGGGGAGTCGGCCGGCGGCCTCGACGGGTCGGCGCAGGCTGCCGCGGCGCGCCGTTACGTCGGACCCGGCCGGACGTTACGCGCCTGGGCAATCCTGCCCATGGAATTGCCGAGTCCTGGCGGGTAGTTTCATGTGGTTCCCCATGATGACCCCCGGCCTTCCAGCGTCGTTCCTTGCCCCGTCGGCTTCCGGACCGGCCTCCGAGGTCCGTGCGGCATTCGCCACACTCGAGCGCGCCCAGCAGCGCCTGCTCGATGCGGTGGTGTTCGAGGGCCAGAGCTGCGCGCGGATCGCGCAGTCGATCGGCGCAGCGGCGCCCGAGGTCCGCCAGCGGGTGGGCGAGGCGATGCTCGCGCTGCGCGCTCGGATGCCGGGGGCGGCAGCGTCGTCGGGGTCGGCAGGGGCGGCGGGCTCTGGTGTGGTCGACGGTGATCGCGGCGGCGCGGTCGCGGCGATGCTGGTGCTGCGCGCGCTCGGCGCGCTCGATCCCGACGAGACCGAGCTGGTCGACATGATGCTGCTGCACCAGCCGGCGCTACAGCGCGCGTACGACGACGACTGTGCGCTCGTCGCCGAGCTGTGCCTGGCGATGCCGCGGGTCGCGCCAGCCCCGAGCGTGCTCGCTCGGCTGGGCGGCTCGATCGACGACGACCTCGACGCCAACTGACACCGCGCGGCGCGGGGTGTAGGCTGCAGGCGATGTGGTCGAGAGCCCTGGTCCTCGGTGCGATGACTTGCCTTGCAGCCGCCTGCGGTGACGTGATGTCCACGCCCGCCGACGCCGGCTCCACCGACGGGCCGCCGCGCACGGTGAAATGCGGCACGACGCCGGTCGAGGTGCTGCCCAACGGCAGCTTCGACGCGTCGACCCCGCCGTGGGTGCAGGATCCGGTGACCCCGGCGCTGTTGTGCGGGATGCCGCGGATCACGCCGGTCGACGGCACGACCGCCGCCTGCCTCGGCGGCACCGACAGCCTGACCCAGACCTTGACCCAGCCTATCGCGCTGCCGGCCGGCCTCAAGACGCTGACCTTGACCGGCGAGATCTGCATCGCCACCACCGAGACCGCCGCCGCCGACAACGATGTCGC
>DATBBB010000465.1:0-2467 GCA_036271215.1 Kofleriaceae bacterium
ACGCCCTGGATCTCGGCGTCGGTCTCGACTTCCTTGCGCTGCACCCCGTGCCCGCCGCCCGCCGACGGGCCGGCCATCTGCGCGAGCAGGCCCTCGGCGCTCTGGCCGGCGACGACCTTGTCGGCGACCGCGTCGGCGTGCTGCTCGTAGGCGTAGCCGGCCGCGCCGACCCCGCCCTTGAGCTGGACCCCCGCGCGCTGCTGGACGACGTGCGCGGCCTCGTGCGCCGCGGTGTGGAGATCGGTCGCGCCGCCGAACGCGACGTGGTTGCCGGTCGCGAACGCCTGGGCGCCCATGTCCTTGCTGGCCTGCTGGGCCGCGCCGTCGGTGTGGGCCTGGACGCCGGTGACATCGTGGCTGCCGAACGAGCGCTGGATCGCGTCGAGGTGCGGCATCGCCGACCCCGATCCCGCGGTGCCGCGCTGCGCGGCCTCGTGGACGTCGCCGGCCGGCGCCGCGCCGGTCTCCTTGCGCTGGACGTCCGCGCCGCTGAAGCTCTGCTCGACCAGCGTGCGCTTGCCGGGGCCGGCCCCGGCGGAGTCACCGCCGCTGATCAGGCTCTGGCTCCCGCTCGCGGGGCCCTTGCCACCTTGTTGATAGTCGCGTCCCATCGAAAGATCTCCCCGCTTGTCGCATCATACAAGCAAGGCGTAGCCGATCTTCCTTGGAGTTTTCCGCCGTAGTTACAATTGTTTATGCGAGCAGAGCCAGCAGATCATCCCGCGTGATCGCGGCGGCGCCACCGGCATCGGCGAGCGCGGCATCGGCGAGCGCGCGCTTGCGCTCCTGCAGCTCGAGGATGCGCTCCTCGACCGTGTCGCGCGCGACCATGCGATAGACCATCACGGGCTTGTCCTGGCCGATGCGGTGCGCGCGGTCGGCGGCCTGATCCTCGACCGCGGGGTTCCACCACGGATCGATCAGGAACACGTGGTCGGCGGCGGTGAGGTTGAGGCCGGTGCCGCCGGCCTTGAGCGACAGCAGGATCACCGGCGGGCCGTCGTCGGCCTGGAACGTCGCGACCACGCCGGCGCGGTCGGTCGTGGTGCCGTCGAGCCGGGCGAACGCGATGTTCGCCGCGGTCAGGTGGGGCTCTATCAGATCGAGCAGCGAGGTCCACTGCGAGAACACCAGCGCGCGGTGGCCGTCGGCGACCGCGTCGTTCAGCGCCTCGAGCAGGCGCTCGAGCTTCGACGACTGCTGCGGCGCCGCGCCGCCGCGCAGCGCGATCGGCAGCAGCGCCGGGTGGCACGCGGCCTGGCGCAGCCGGAGCAGCGCCTCGAGCGCCGCCATCACGCCGCCGCCGGCCTGGAGCATCGCGACGATCTCGCGCTGGGTCGCGGCGCGGATCGCGTCGTACGTCAGGCGCTCGGCCTCGTCGAGCTCGACGTACATGATCGAGTCGGTGCGCGGCGGCAGATCGCGCGCGACCTCGGACTTCATGCGGCGCAGCACGAACGGCCGGATCCGCTCGCGCAGCCGGCTGGCCGCGGCGCGGTCGCCCATCGAGATCGGCTCGCCCCAGCGCTCCTGGAAGTCGGTGCGGCCGCCGAGCAAGCCCGGGTTGGTGAAGTGGAGCTGGCTCCACAGCTCGTCGAGCCGGTTCTCGATCGGCGTGCCCGACAGCGTGACCTTCCACTTGGCCTTGAGCCGGTACGCGGCGCGCGCGACCTGGCTGTCGGGGTTCTTGATCGTCTGCGACTCGTCGAGGATCACGGTGTCCCACGCGACCCCGGCGAGCACGTCGGTGTCGTTGCGCAGCAGCGGATAGCTGGTCAGCACGACGTCGGCGCCGGTCTCGAGCGTGCGCCGCGCGCCGCGGTAGGTCGAGACCCGCAGATCGGGCCGGAACTTCTGGGTCTCGGCGAGCCAGTTGAACAGCACGCTGGTCGGCGACACGACGAGCGTCTTGCCGCGGATCGCCGCGAGCGCCTGGATCGTCTTGCCCAGGCCCATGTCGTCGGCGAGCACGCAGCCGAGGCCCGCGTCGCGGCAGAACGCGAGCCAGTCGACGCCGCGCTGCTGGTACGGCCGGAGCTCGCCGACGAACCCGGGCTCGGGGTGAGAGACCGGGATCCCGGTGAACTCGCCGAGCAGCGGCTTCAAGCGATCGAGCTCGGGTGGCGGCGGCTCGTCGAGCTCGGCGCACAGCTTGGCGAGGTCGGGCAGGGCGTAGATCGGGACCTTGCGGTCGTCGCCGCGCGCGGCGAGCAGATCGGCGACCCGCTCGCCGTGCTGATCGAACCACGTCATCGGGATCCGGCCCCAGCCGCCGCCGGTCAGCGGCACCAGATCGACGCCGGCCTGCCACGCGCGCAGCGCGGCGCCGATCGACGCGGTGCGGCCGCCGCCCGACAGCTCGACGTCGATCCGCGCGCCGTCGATCGACAGGTGCGCGTCGAGCAGGACCGCCTTGCCGGAGTTGGCGGCGCGCGCGTCGGTGCGCAGCCAGCTCGCGAGCCCGTTC
>DATBBB010000466.1:0-11018 GCA_036271215.1 Kofleriaceae bacterium
CGCGGACGGCGGCGGTGGCTGTGCCGGCCTCAACGTCTTCGACGTCTGGGGGGCAGAGGATTTGGCCGGGCCGGGAGGCTTCTTGGGAGGCATGGCAGGGTCGCAGGTCACAGGATCGAGGTCAGTGGAGAGGCTCGCCGCGCAGCTCGCGGAGCTCGATGCCGACCCCGCGCAGCCAGCTCGAGGGTAGCTCGGCGCCCAGGCAGCACACCACGAGCGACGCGGCGACCGAGCGCGATCCGTGCGGGGTGGCGATCTCGAGGCGCTCGGCGGACACCGCGCGGACCTTGGAGCCGAACAGCACGGTGAGCTGGCCCGCCGCCTGCGCGGTCCGGATCGCGGCCTGGTTGTCGGGCTTGCAGCGGCCGAAGTCGTCGCCGCGGTGGACGAGGGTGACCGTGGTCTCGGGCTGGGCGGCGAGCGCCAGCGCGATCTCGACCGCGCTGTCGCCGCCGCCGGCGACCACGATCGCGGCGCCGGCGTGCTGCGCCGGATCGGTGACGCCGTAGACCACGTGCGGCGCGGCGTCGCCGGGGACCCCGAGCCGGCGGGGCGTGCCGCGGCGGCCGATCGCCAGCACGACCCGGCGGGCGGTGGTGGTGCCGGCCGCGGTCTCGATGGTGAACCCGGCGCCGGCGGGCCGGATCGCCGTGACCTCGGCGTGCTCGACGATCGCCAGCGCGGCGCGGTGGACGAGGTCGTCGAACAGCTCGAGCAGCGCTTCCTTGGTCGTGCGGCGCAGCTTGACCTTGCCCATGCCGGGCAGATCGAACGGCGCCGACATCACGATCTTCTGGCGCGGGTAGCTCTGGATCGCGCCGCCGAGCGCGGTCTTCTCGAACACCGTGCAGCGCGCGCCGCGGTGCTTGGCCTCGAGCGCGGCGCCGATCCCGGCCGGGCCGGCGCCGATCACGACCAGATCGTGCTCGCAGTCGTGGTGGCCGGCGCCGTCGAGCGCGGCGCGGGCGGCCTGGCGGCCCTGGGCGAGCGCGTTGTGGATCAGGCCGATCCCGGTGATCTCGCCGGCGACGTAGAGCCCGGGGACGGTGGATTCGAACGTGCCGGACACCACCGGGACCTCGACCGCGCGGTCGACGCTGCCGAGCACGAGCTCGATCGCCGACACCGGGCAGCTGCGCAGGCAGTCGGCGTGGCCGACGCACGCCGAGGTCCGGACCAGGCGCGGCCGGCCGCCGACGATCGCGATGACGTCTTGCTCGGGGCACGCGGTGACGCAGGCGCCGGTGCAGATGCAGGCGTCGCTGTTGATCCGGGGGTACAGCGACGGCGGGGTCTGCGGCGCGGCGGCCAGCTCCGCGGCGAGCCGGCGGCGGCGGCCGGTCGACTCGAGGATCACCGCCGCGATGAACGCCACGACCGCGGCGACGATCCCGACCTGGACGACGTCGGTCATGGCGCCCCCAAGGTACCGGGGATGCCGGCCGTAGATCGCGTGAGCGCGGGTGGAATGGGAGTCATGACAGAAACGATCGGGAACCAACCAAGGGGACGAGGGGGCGAGCCGCCCAACGAGAATCGCTCAGGTTGCGCAGGCGCTCAACGCACGACCGCCCCGCGTCGATGCGACCGCGGGAAAACAGACCGCCGGCCATAGGTATTCTCCACAGTCGGTCCGTGCACCATCACCAGGAAGTGGCAAAGCTGAGCCTGATTGTGCAGTAGATTTCGTAACCTGGCGGAATTTTCATAGATCTCGTGGTTTACAGGGGCAAGGTCGCCTGCCATGCCACCTGCACCGGCCGCGGGGGCGGGTGATACGTGAGGTCGTCGTCCAGCCGCGCGCCGGGGGGCAGCGGCTCGCGGTGGACGATCTGCCCGGCCTCGAGCGAAGCCACGGCATGGCCGTCGACGTAGAGCACCAGGTTGCCGACCACGGCCGGGACGCGCGGGCCCGGTGACAGGATGCCGACCAGGTTCGCCGGGTCGGTCGCGGCGATCCGGCACACCTCGGGCGATGGCCCGGGGTTGCGCACGCCGCGCAGCTCGTCGAGCGCCTCGGGCAGCGCGAACTGCTCGCCGACGAACCCGGTGACGAACCGGCCGCCGCGGATCTCACCGCGGGCTTCGAGCCGGCGCAGCGCGACCAGCAGCTCGCGCCACGGCGGCAGGCTCGACTCGCGGATCACGAGGTCGCGGAACACGACGCCGTAGCGGTGCAGCAGCTGGCGCGCCGAGGCCTCGGCGTCGATCGCGGCGGTGTCGGTCGGCGGCAGCAGCGACCACCGCCCGGCCGCGGTCGGCAGCGCGCGCAGCGCATGGCCGGGGCGTTCGCGATCGCGGGTCCGCGCCTTCTTGATCGCGTCCTGCCACTTGCGCACCGGGGTGGCCGCGGCCGGGGTCGGGAGCGCGGTCGCGGTCATCCGATCGAAGTGGCTCTTGACCTCGCCGCGGCGGCGCGACACCAGCACGCGCAGGCTGGCGAACCCGTCGGCGGTCGCGAGCCCGGCGCCGACCAGCTCCCACAGCGCGTCCTCGATCTCGTCGGGCGCGAGGTCGATCGTCGCGACCAGGTCGGTCAGGAACGACGCCCCGGCCGCGGCGAGGTGATCGCGGACCCGCGCGGCCTCGGGGCCCAGGTTCGCCGGCTCGCTGTGGCCGACCGCGGCGGCCCCGCGCAGCCACGAGGCGTCGCGGCGCAGCATCAGGGCCAGCGGGGCCGAGCGCGACGGCGCCGAGCGATGCGACCGCGCGGCCGGTGCCGGCTCGGACTCGACGGGCTCGCCGGGGAGCTCGGGCGCGACGGGCGGCGCCGAGCCGCGGGCGGTGCGCGGCGGCCGCGCGACCTCGTCGGTGCGCAGCAGCGCGAACGCCTCCTGGGCGAACGCCTCGCGGGCGTCGTCGGACGCGACCAGTGGGGAGGCGACCAGTGGGGACGCGACCAGTGGGGACGCGGCGGCGCTCGGCGTGGCATTCGCCGTGCGAGGTGCGGCGGAGGCGTCCGCGGACCGGCGGACACCATGGGCCGGTCCGGCAGGCGTACCGGTGTGCGCCGGTGACCGGTGCGAGGCGCCGGGCCGCGACTCGCCGCGACCGCGGGCGCGATCGAGCGCCGCCGCAAACTTCGAGCTCTTGCTCGCGGGCGTGGCCGGCTCGCGCGCGGACTCACGATCGATGCTGGGCCCCGAGCCTGGGCTCGAACCAGGCGGGGCGCCGTCCATCGCGGCGCCATTCGCCGGATCTCCGTCGGGATCGGGGCCGCGGCGCAACATCGCGCTGGTCGTGACCAGCCCGACGATCACGCGCGCGTCGCTCGCCGGGCACGTGCCGGCGATCGCGGTGGCCGCGGCGGCGGCGATCTGGGTGCGCGTGGCGCCGGCGAGCCGCGCCGCCTCGGCGCCGGCCTCGGCGAGGTTGTAGGGCTCGCCGCGCCGGTCGACCGCGGGCGGCTTGCCGCGCGCCGGCCGGGGCTCGCGACCGGAGCCACCAGGTCCACCGGGTCTACCGGGTCTACCGGATCCGGGAGCCTCGGGCTCGGCGAGCTCGGGCTCGGGCTCGGCGGCGGCGCGCCGCGGGCTGAGCCGGCACCACACGACCTGGCCGGCGAGGCATAGCTGATCGAGCCACGTCTGATCGTAGCCGTGCAGCCGCGCCGGCAGGATCTCGCGCTCCCAGGCGCCGGCGGCGGTCTCGAAGCCCTGGAGCTGCTCGACGATCCGGGCCAGGCCGTCGGCGCCGATCAGCTGGGTGTGGCGAGCGACGCGCTGCCAGCGCAGCACGAACCGCATCAGCGCCGCGGCGCTGACCGGCTCGATCTCCTTGCGCAGCCGGGCGAGCGTGAGGCGATGGATCCGCGCCAGCACGCGGCGGTTGCACCACTCGAGATCGTGGAGCACAGAGGGATCGTCGGCCGCGGCGATCGCCGCGCGCGCCGTGATCGCGCCGCGCGGGGCCGCCAGGGTCGCCATGGCCGCCGCGGTGAACGAGCCGCGCAGGATCGCGCCGTCGGCCTCGAGCGCGAGCAGCGCGGCGACCACGTCGGCGAGCGCCAGGCCGAGCTCGCCGGCGAGCGCGCGCGCGTTGACCGGGCCGCGGTGATCGAGGTGGGCGCCGCAGATCCGGACGATCGCCACCTCGCGCTCGGGGATGGTCGACCACGCCGGCGTGGCGATCATCGGCACGCACGCCGCGTCGCCGCGATCCGCGAGCACCGCGCGGACCGCGCCGAGCCGCTCGGTCGCGACCCACGCGGCGGCCGTCCGGCTGCCGGACGACGCCGACACCGCGCTCGCCCCCCCGCCGGCCGGCGGATCCGCCACCGTCCACGTCGTCGTCCACGTCACCCGGCACGCCCGGCCGGTCTGGGTCAGCGCGCTGAACCAGTCGCGCGCGCCCGGCGCGAGCCGCTCGCCGAGCGCCTCGGGCACCAGCCACAGCCCGAGCAGCGCGTCGTGCAGCTCGTCGGCGTCGCGCACCGTCGGCGCGACCTCCTCGGCGGCGGCCGCGATCGCCGCCGCGTCGAGCGTGCCGATCGCGTCGTCGCCGGCGCCGTGCGCGGGCAGCCCGCGGCGCAGCTGGACCGCGCGGGTCCGGCGCTCCTCGAGCGGCGCGTCGTCGAGGAACGCGTACGGGTTGGCGTTGATCAGCTCGTGCGACAGCGGGCTCGGCTCGACGGTGTCGCGCGCGATGACCTGGATCTCGCCGCGCTCGAGCTGCTCGAGCAGCGCGCGCAGCCCGGCGAGGTCCATCGCCTCGACCAGGCAGTCGCGGATCGTCTCGAACACCAGCGGGTGGTCGGGGATCTCGCGGTCGCCGACGATGTTCTCGCCGCACGCCTGGGCCGCCGGGAACACGACCGACAGGGTGTCGGCCGCGCGCATCTTGATCAGGTGCGGCGCCACCCGCTTGCCGCCGCGCCGGCGCAGCACGGTCAGCGACCGGGTCACGTTCCACCGCCAGCGGATCTCGAACATCGGGCGGTCGAGCAGCGCCTGGACCAGGGTCGCCTCGGCCTGGTGCGACGGCACGAACCCGAACACGGTGTCGAGCGGGAAGCTGTGGGGCTGGCCGAGCGAGATCACGATGCCGTCGTCGGTCGCCGCCGCCTGCAGCTCGAAGTCGAACGTGCGGCAGAACTTCTTGCGCAGCGCCAGGCCCCACGCGCGGTTGATCCGGCCGCCGAGCGGGGCGTGGAGCACGAGCTGCATGCCGCCGGCCTCGTCGAAGAATCGCTCGGCGATCAGCAGATCCTTGCGCGGCAGCCCGCCGAGCGCCGCGCGCGACGCCGCGAGGTAGGCGACGATCTGCTGGGCCGCGCGCACCGCCATGCTGGCCTCGGCCGCGAGCCAGGCCGCGATCGCGTCGTGGTCGTCGCCGGCCGCGAACCGGCGGTCGAGCTCGCCGCGCAGGTCGCTGACCTCGTCGGACAGCTCGCGGGTCCGCGCCGGGGCCTCGGCGATCCAGAACGGGATCGTCGGTGGCTGGCCCTTGGCGTCCTCGACCAGCACCCGGCCGGCCTCGACCCGGCGGATCCGCCACGCGGTGTTGCCGAGCTGGAAGATGTCGCCGGCCGAGCTCTCGATCGCGAAGTCCTCCTCGATCTCGCCGACCTTGATCTCCTCGGGCCACTGGACCACGGTGTAGTTGTTGTTGTCGGGGATCGCGCCGCCCGACAGGATCGCCGCCAGCCGGGCCCCGCGCCGGCCGCGCAGCATGCCGGCGACCCGATCGCGGTGGATGTGCGCCCCGGCGCGCCCGCGGCGATCCGAGACGCCCTCGGCCAGCATCGCGAGCACCTGCTCGAGCTGGTGGTCGGCGAGCGCGGCGTACGGCGCCGCGCCGCGCACCATCGCCGCGAGCTCGGCCTCGGGGATGTCCTCGGCCGCGGTCGCCGCGACGATCTGCTGGGCGAGGATGTCGAGCGGCGCGTCGCGCAGCGTGATCGCGTCGAGGTTGCCGCGCCGGATCCCGCGGACGAGCGCGGCGCACTCGACGAGCTGATCGCGGGTCAGCGCGAACAGCCGGCCCTTCGGGGTGCCGCCGAGGTGGTGGCCGGACCGGCCGATCCGCTGCAACAGGGTCGCGATCGAGCGCGGCGAGCCGAGCTGGACCACGAGATCGACCGTGCCGACGTCGATCCCGAGCTCGAGCGACGCGGTCGCCACCGCGCACCGGACCTGGCCGTGCTTGAGCTTCTGCTCGGCGGCGAGCCGCAGGTTGCGCGACATCGAGCCGTGGTGGGCGACCACGTGCTCCTCGCCGAGCCGCTGCTCGAGCGCCGCCGCCGCGCGCTCGACCAGCCGCCGCGTGTTGACGAACAGGATCGTCGAGCGATGCTGCATCACCAGCGCCGCGATCCGGTCGTAGACCCGGCCGAACTGCTCGTTCGCCGCCACCGCGCCGAGCTCGTCGTCGGTCAGCTCGATCGCCAGATCGATCTCGCGGCGGTGGCCGGCGTCGACGATGTGAGGCAGCGCGCGCCGGGTGCCGACCAGCAGCCGCGCGATCGTCGTGATCGGCTTCTGGGTCGCCGACAGCCCGACCCGGACCGGCGCGCGGCCGGTGGTCTGCGCGACCAGGCGATCGAGCCGCTCGAGCGACAGCGCGAGGTGCGCGCCGCGCTTGTCGCCGGCGATCGCGTGGATCTCGTCGACGATCACGGTGCCGACCCGGGCGAGCCCGGCGCGGCCCTTCGCGGTGGTGAGCAGGATGTACAGCGACTCCGGCGTGGTCACCAGGATGTGCGGCGGCCGCTTCGCCATCTTGGCGCGCTCGCCGACCGGCGTATCGCCGGTGCGCACGGCGACCCGGATCTCGGGCAGCTTCACGCCGCTCGCCGCGGCGAACGCGGTCAGCTCGCCGAGCGGCGCCTCGAGGTTGCGCTGGACGTCGTTCGACAGCGCCTTGAGCGGCGACAGGTACAGGATCGCCGTGTGATCGCCGAGCGGCGCCTCGAGCCCGCGGCGGACCAGCGCGTCCATGCACGCCAGGAACGCCGCCAGCGTCTTGCCCGATCCGGTCGGCGCGGCGATCAGGACATCCTCGCCCGCGGCGATCTTCGGCCAGCCCGCGCGCTGCGGCTCGGTCGGGGCACCGAACCGCTCGCGGAACCAGCCGGCGACCAGCGGATGGAAGGCGTCGAGGACGTCGACCACGGCCGCACAATCTACACCCAGCGCGCCGGCTTCGGAACCAGGGAGATCTCCACGACGAGATCCGGCCTTGACGTGTGCGCGATCACGTGACTCGCACGCGGCGATCCGCAGCCGGCTTATCGCGGGGAACCCAGCAGAGACCGGCCGTAGTGGTAGGCGATCTGGTCGTCGGAGTAGCGCCAGGCGCCCAGGGCGCAGCGGTCGCGGACGGCGAGCCAGTCGGCGGCGGTCATCGACTGTAGCGCCGTGGCCAGCGCGGTGGCGCAGGCGGCGTTGCACTGGCAGGGCTGCGGGATCGGGGCGCGGGGCGATGGTGGTGGGTCGCCGTCGCCGTCGACGAGGACGACGGCGCGCAGGGCGAGCCACGGGCCGTAGATCGGGTGGATCACGAGGTGGTTGGGGGCGAGCGCGCCCAGGCCGGTGAGCGCGGCGAGCCGCTGGAGCGGCAGGAAGCCGCCGGTGTAGCGGCGGTGGCCGTGATAGATGCGCGCGCCGGGGAACGTGGCGTCGAGCGTGCGCTCGGTGTAGCGGTCGAGCGGATCGGGATCGGCGGCGAGCGCGGGATCGGCGAGCGCCGCGGTGAACGGCGGCCACAGCGCGCGGGTGTTGCCGATCAGGAGGCCGAGCCGCGGGGTGCCGGCAGCCGGGCGGACGCCTGGGACAGCGGATGAGCCGGCGCCTGGGACAGCGGTCGAGCTGGCGCCTGGGCCGGCGAGGAGCTCGAGGCCCGGTGCGGTCGCCGCGGCCGCCGCGTCGAACGCGTGGGCGATGTCGAACCCGGCCGCGGCGAGGGCCGCGAGCGCATCGGCGATGCCGCGCATGGCCGCGACCATGGCACAATCGCGGCGTGCCGGCCCGGCTTCATCATGAGCGGATCGCGCGGAGCGACACGGCGCCGGTGCAGTGGCTCGCGATGACCCACGGGATCTACGGCGCCGGTAGCAACTGGCGCAGCATCGCGCGCAAGCTCAACGAGCGGCGGCCCGACTGGGGCGTGGTGCTGGTCGATCTGCGGCAGCACGGGCGGTCCGAGCCGGGCGAGCCGCCGCACACGCTCGCCGCGTGCGCCGAGGATCTGCGCGCGCTGTTCGCCGAGCTCGGCGACGTGGCCGCGGTGGCCGGCCACAGCTTCGGCGGCAAGGTCGCGCTGTCGACCCGCCGGATCCTCGATCTGCGCCAGACCTGGGTGCTCGACGCCAGCCCGAGCGCGCGGCGCGGCGCGCCCGGTACGCCGACCGCACCGCCGACCGGCGGCACCGTGCTGCGCGTGCTCGACTTCATGGAGCGCGCGCCGCGCCACTGGGCGACCCGCGAGGGCTTCGTGGCCGCGGTCGTCGGCGAGGGCCACGACGTCGGGCTCGCGCGCTGGCTCGCGATGAGCCTGGTCCCCGATCCGGGCGGCGATCCGGGCGGGCCGGGCGGCGGGCTCGTGCTGCGGTTCGATCTCGCGGCGCTGCGCGCGATGCTCGCCGACTACTTCGCGACCGACCTGTGGGACGTGCTCGAGGCGCCGGGCGGCGATGTCGAGGTCGTGGTCGCCGAGCGCTCGGCCACGGTGAGCGCGGCGGATCGCGGCCGGCTCGCGGCGGCGCCGCCGCACGTCCACGTGCACTACGTCGCGGCCGACCACTGGCTGCACATCGACGCGCCGGACGCTGTGGTCGAGCTGTTCGTCGCGCGGCTGCCGTAACCGGCATTTCTTGGCAGCAGCAGCCTGCGAGCCGGGCGGTGCAACCGCGGGGCGCGCGCGGTGTCCGCGTGGCGTGCTGGCGAGGGTCTTCCGGATCGGCTGCCTGATGTGGCTCGGGCTCGCGCGGGCCGCCCCGACTCCCGCACACGCCGAGCCGCGCACCGACGCCGGGCTACGCTGGCAAGCCCCGGCGAGCTGCCCGGACGCCGGCGAGGTCCGGGCGCGGATCGAGCGCCGGCTGGGCGTGGCGATCGACCGCGTGGTGCACGGCATCGAGGTCGAGATCACCGGCGCGAGCGCGGCCGGCGACGGCGCCCCGGGCTACGTCGCGCGGATCGACCTGCGCGGGATCACGGTCGAGAACGAGGTCCGCGTGCTGACCAGCCCGCGGTGCGACGAGCTGACCGACGCGGTGGCGGTGATCATCGTGCGACTGGCCACCGAGAGCCGCGCGCTGGCGATCGCGCCGCCGGGCGCGCCGGTGATCGCGCCGCCGGCGGCCGGTCCCGCGGCGTCGCGCGCGTGGAGCGCCGGGCTGCGGGTGCTGGGGCTGAGCGGGATCGGTGCGATCCCCCGGGTCGGCACCGGCGGCGAGCTCGGCGTGTTCGTCCGCCACCTCGATCGCTTCATGGAGCTCGCCGAGGCGCGCTGGCTGCCGAGCGGCGCTGTGCTGTTCCCGAACGCGCCGGGCCGGGTCGACGTCAGCCTCGACGTCACCGCGCTGCGGTTCGGCTGGGGCCCCGAGGACCTGCCGCTGCGGGCGTGGATCGGCGGTGAGCTCGGATCGATCGACGGCCAGGGCGTCGCGCTCGGCGACAACCGGCTCGGCTCGGGGCTGTGGATCGGCGGCTCGGCCGGGGTCGGCGTGGCGTGGCCGGTGACGCCGCGCGCCCGGGTGGTCGGGACGTTCGAGCTGGCGGTGCCGTTCCATCGCGCGCGGTTCGTGTTGCTCGACGGGGGCCAGGTGTTCCGGCCCGATCCTGCCGCGGCCCGCGCCGGGCTCGGGCTGGAGCTCGGCTGGCAATGAGCCGCGACGAAATCGCCGGCCCGCGTGACGGCCTGCTTGACGGCCTGCGTGACGGATTGGTGGGGGCGGCGGCACTGACCGGGACAATGGCATCGCTCGCACACGCGCTCGCGCCGGCCGCCGCCGTGGCCGCCCCGGCGTTCGACGCGGTCTACGCCGCGCACGTCGGCTTCGTGTGGCGCGTGCTGCGCACGTTCGGTGTGCCGGACGCCCACATCGAGGACGCGGTGCAGGACGTGTTCCTCGTCGTGCATCGCCGGCTCGCCGAGTGGGAGGGCCGGGCGGCGATCACGACCTGGCTGTTCGCGATCGCGCGCCGCGTGGCCAGCACGCAGCGCCGGCGCGCGGGCGCGCGGACCGAGGCGCTGACCGACGCGCTCTCCGAACAGCTCGACGCGTCGAGCGCGACCACCGCCGATCCGGGCGGCGGCGATCCGTTCGCGGAGGCGTCGCGCGCGCAGGCCGCGGCGACCGTGCTCGCGATCCTCGAGCAACTCGACGACGACAAGCGCACGGTGTTCGCGCTGGTCGAGCTCGAGCAGCTGTCGGTGCCGGAGGTCGCGCGGATGCTCGGGCTGAACCTCAACACGGCGTACTCGCGGCTGCGGCTGGCGCGCCACGCGTTCGAGCTCGCGGTCAAGGCGCGGCTGGCGCCGGATCGGCTGGCATCGGAGCGGGAGACGCCGTGCCGGGAGACGCCGTGCCGGTAGACGCCGTGCCGGAGGACGCCATGATCGACGGACTGGGGCCCCAGGCGCGGGTGCTGCTCGACGCCGCGCGCGCGGGGCTGTCGCCGGATGCCGCCGCGGTGCGCCGGGTGCGCGCCCGGCTCGGGGCCACGACCGCGGCGGGCGGCGCGGCGGCCGGCGCGGGTGCAGCGATCGGGTTCAAGCTCGCCGTCGTGACCGCCGCGATCCTCGCCGCGGCGGGCGCCGGGCTGGTGCTGCGGCGCGATCAGCCGGCCGCGCGGGCGCCGCGGCTCGAGCTGGCGAGCGCGCCAGAGCCACCGCGCCAGGTCGCGGTGCGCGAGCCGGCGGCGCCGCCGCCGAGCGACGCCGACCTGATCACGATCGAGGCTCCCGCGCCGGTCGCGCGGTCGCGGCGGGCCGCCGTGGAGCTGGGCCGGCCGGTGGTGACGCCCGGGGTGGCCTCGCTCCGTACGCCGCCGGCGCTGGTTGCCGCCGGTGCT
>DATBBB010000467.1:0-2999 GCA_036271215.1 Kofleriaceae bacterium
CCGCGCGTTCGAGGCGCTGTACGGCGACGAACGGCTCGGCCGCGTGCTCGCTGCCAAGGCCGCCCAGGCGCGTTAGTCCAGATTGCCAGTCACACTCCCAGGCTCCAGGAGACTCCCATGGATATGTTCCACGACAATCCCATGATGCAGGGCATTCGCCAGATGCTCGGCGCGTTCGCCAAGCAGATGATGCGACCGATCGCGATCAAGCACGATCAGGACGAGTCCATGCCATGGGACCTGATGCGCGCGGCGCAGGCGGTCGGCATGTCGCAGACCGCGGTGCTCGACGGCCGCCGCCGGCTGACCGGGATCGACGAGGATTCCGATCCGACCAAGCCCAGGACCGCCGCCCGGCTCGCGGTCGCCGCGTCCGAGGAGCTCGCGTGGGGCTGCGCCGGCATCGCGCTGGCGCTCGGCGGCTCCGGCCTCGCCGCGTCGCCACTCGCGCGGATGGGCACCGAGGACCAGAAGGCCGAGCTGCGCCGGCTGCTCAAGGGCGACGACGCCCACGGCCACATCAAGATCGCCGCGATGGCGCTGTCGGAGCCCGGCACCGGATCGGACATCTCGGGCCTCAAGACCGCGGCGCGCCCCGACGGCAACCACTGGATCATCCGCGGCAGCAAGCAGTGGATCACCAACGGCCAGTCGGCGTCGGCCTACGTCGTGTGGGCGCAGACCGAGCCGGCCGCCGGGCGCGCCGGCGTGCGCGGCTTCCTGGTCGCGCGCGACACCCCGGGCCTGGTCCCCGGCAAGAAAGAGACCAAGCTCGGCATCCGCGCCTCGGAGACCGCGCAGGTCCACTTCGAAGACGTCCGCGTCCACCAGGACATGATGCTGGGCGGCGCGCACGGCGGCGGCGGCCCGGCCGGCGGCCTGTCCGACACCAAGAAGATGCTCGACTCCACCCGCCCCGCGGTCGGCGCCCAGGCCGTCGGCATCGCGCGCGCCGCCTACGAGTTCCTGCTCGATCGCGTCCGCGGCGGCACGCTCCACGGCACGCCGATGGCGAGCCACCAGCACATCATGTTCGAGCTCGCCGAGATGCACATGGAGATCTCGGCCTCGCGCCTCATGGTCCACCGCGCCGCGTGGATGGCCGACCACCACCAGGACAACGTCGCCGAGGCTTCGGCCGCCAAGGCCCACGGCGCCCGCACCGCCCAGTACGTCACCAGCCGCGCCATGGTCCTGCTCGGCGAAGAGGCGCTCGAGCCCGGCCACCCGGTCGAGAAGTGGTACCGCGACGCCAAGATCTACGACATCTTCGAGGGCACCGGTCAGATCCAGCGCCGCATCATCTCCCGCCACCTGACCGGCCAGAACCCGACCTGACGGTCGGCGCGGTCAGTCCGGGATCGTGCCGGTCTGCTCGACGCCAGTATCCCACGCGCGGCGAATCAGCCGGCCGCACTTCGCGGAATTGTAGCCGCTGCGGATCGCACCGTTGGCCGCCACCTGGCGAGCGACCACGCCGTAGTACTGCTTCGACGCCCCGATCCACGGGTAGAACCCGAATGCACCGGCGCTGCTGAACGCACCGTCGCCGTGGGTGGCCGCGTCGTCCTCGACCCAGTGCGCCATCGAGTAGTGCCAGGCTTCCGGGATCGGGCTGGACGCGGCATTGCATGACGCGGACGGCAGCGTGCACACCGCATGGATCCCGAGCGCGTCGTGCATCGCGAGCGAGCCATCGAGCACGTGGCGCAGGATCAGCGCGTAGTTGTCGGCGGTCGTATAGATCCCGCCGGCGAGCAGCGGCTCGGTGTAGAACAGCGTCACGCCCGAGCCCAGCATCGCCGCGACCGTGGAGCCGAGCGCCCCGACGAGGACATCGCCGAGCTCACCGTGCAAGCTCGCGTGGTTCTCGAGGTGCCCACCGTCGTAGGCGAACTTCCCGATGGTGGTGGGATCTTGATAGCTGTAGGGCTGGTTGTTGGCGGGGTTGATCAGCGTGAGGCACGTATTGACGGTGTCGGGTGTATCGGTCGAGGGGCACGCCGACGTCGTCGAGTTTCCCAGGTTGCTGTACCCGCTCGTGAAGTGCAGGAACGCGATGTCCGCGAGGGTGAGGTTCGAGGCCGCGCCGCGCAGCTGCACCGCGTAGGTGCCGTAGATCCACTTCGAGGACGAGGCGATCGACATCGACGTGGTCGCGGTGATCGGATGGCCCTGCGCATCGACGCCGATGCTGCCGGTGACCAGCGCCTGGTGCTGGTTACCGATCTCCCAGTAGAACGGCGCGATCGCCGCGCACAGCGCGTTGTCGTTCGCGGTCGCCTCCGCGGCGGCCACGCTGTTGGCGGTGGGGCCGACAAACAGCGGAGCCACGTTGTCGACGGGCGAGCCGCCCGATACATCATCGATCGCGGAGCCTGGGTGGGAGCTGGCCTCGTCCGCGCGCTGCGCGCAGCCGGTCACGGCCAGGATCATCAAGAGGAGTCGGTTGGTCATTGGTCGATCTAACCTGCTTTCGTCTCGCGCCGGTTGTGCGTACGCCCGCTCCAGCCGAGCATGCGGATTCCCGCACACGGCTTACCGCGACCTGCTACCCGGCGCTCCGACGCCTACCGGGGACGGTACTTTCACCCCGTCGAATTTGACGGGATCGCCGCAGTGAGGGACCATGGCAGCGTGACCGATGACAGCAAGCCGTTCGTCGAGCAGGTGCACATCCAGAGCTTTGGATGCGTGCGCGATGCAACGCTCGAGCTGACGCGGCTGCACGCCCTGATCGGTCCGAACGATAGCGGCAAGAGCACGGTGCTCGCGGCGATTCGAACCGCCGGCGATCTGATCCAGTTTGGCGACAACCTTCCTCCTGGCCGGCAGCGTGACTCACGAGACATCGCAGGATCACAAATCTCGATGAGATTGCAATCCGGACTGCACACGACCGAGCTCGCACTGATTCGAACCGAGGACTACTGGATTCTCAATGCCGCAGGTCCTGGTGTACCGAAGGATCAACGACACTTTCCGCTGCAATATCCTGC
>DATBBB010000468.1:0-12991 GCA_036271215.1 Kofleriaceae bacterium
GTGCTCGTCGTCGAGCACGACGAAGCGACGATGGAAGCCGCCGATTGGATCGTCGACTTCGGTCCGGGCGCCGGACGTCACGGCGGCAAGGTCGTCGCCGAGGGTACGCCCGACGAGGTCAAGGCGGTGACGACGTCGATCACCGGCAACTACCTCGCGGGCCGCGAGCGGATCGAAGTTCCGACCCAGCGCCGCACGCCGTCGAGCTGGGTCAAGCTGAGTGGAGCGCGCGAGCACAATCTAAAGAACGTGACGGCCGAGATTCCGCTCGGCGTGATGGTCGCGGTCACCGGCGTCTCGGGCGCGGGCAAGTCGTCGCTGATCAACGCGACGCTCCACCCTGCCCTCAACCGGATGCTGCACCGCTCGATGGATCGCGTCGGGCCGTATGACGAGCTCACCGGCCTCGGCAAGGTCGACAAGGCGATCGTGATCGATCAGCAGCCGATCGGCCGCACGCCGCGGTCGAACCCGGCGACCTACACCAAGGCGTTCGATCTGATCCGCGAGATGTATGCCCAGGTCCCGCAGGCCCGGACCTACGGCTATCAGGCCGGCCGGTTCTCGTTCAACGTGTCGGCCAAGCAGGGCGGCGGGCGGTGCGAGGCGTGCGAGGGCGCCGGCGTCCGCGAGGTCGAGATGCACTTCCTGCCCAACGTGTTCGTCACCTGCGAGGTGTGCAAGGGCCGGCGCTACAACGACGCGACCCTGCGCGTGACCTACAAGGACAAGAACATCGCCGAGATCCTCGACACGCCGGTCGAGGAGGCCGCGGTGCTGTTCCAGCACCACAAGCAGCTATCGCGGATCATGAACACCCTGGTCGACGTCGGGCTCGGCTACGTCTCGCTCGGCCAGCCGGCGACGACCTTGTCCGGCGGCGAGGCCCAGCGGGTCAAGCTGGCGCGCGAGCTCGCCCGGGTCCAGACCGGGCGGACCTTGTACCTGCTCGACGAGCCGACCACCGGCCTGCACTTCGGCGACGTCAAGAAGCTGCTCGAGGTCCTCGACCGCCTGGTCGACAGCGGCAACACCGTGCTCGTGATCGAGCACAACCTCGACGTGATCAAGACCTGCGACTGGATCATCGACATGGGCCCCGAGGGCGGCGCCGCCGGCGGAGACATCATCGCGACCGGCACCCCCGAGCAGGTCGCGCGGGTCGCGGCGAGCTACACCGGCCAGTTCGTCAAGCCGCTGCTCGACCGCGCCAGGCGCGCGGCGACCAACGGCCCCAATGGCCCCAATGGCCCCAATGGCAGCGGCGGCACCCGGGCGCTCCGAGGCCGGCGCGCGGCCGAGGCGACGCCGGCCGACGCGAGCTGATAGCGTCAGCGATCCCGGCGGCACGGTGCGCGCGATGATGCGCCGTCACCGCCTGCGACGATCACCTAGCGATCGCGCCCCGGATCACGCGCTCCGCGCAAGACCTCGCTGTCCTCCGCTTACACCGAAGGAAGCTCACGTCCGGACCAGCGTATATTAAGTCATGGCGATGGATCGGATCCAGCTCAAGCAGATCGAGCCGAGCACGAGTGGCGTCCAGGCCAAGGAGATCCAGGCCAAGGAGATCCAGGCCAAGCCAGGCGGCAACAGCCAGGCGGCGGATCTCCACGACACCGCCGCGCAGGGCGTCGCCGGCGGCGGCGGCCCGCTGCCGCACCTCGACCAGATCCAGCAGTCGTTCGGCAAGCACGACGTGTCCGGAGTCCAGGCCCACACCGGCGGCGCCGCCGCGGCGGCAACCTCGGCGATGGGCGCGGAGGCCTACGCGACCGGCAACAACGTGGCGTTCGGCGGCGGCAGCCCGTCGCTGCACACCGCGGCGCACGAGGCCGCGCACGTCGTCCAGCAGCGCGGCGGCGTCCAGCTCAAGGGCGGGGTCGGCGAGGTCGGCGACGCCTACGAGCAGCACGCCGACGCGGTCGCCGATCAGGTCGTCCAGGGCAAGAGCGCCGAGGGGCTGCTCGATCAACACGCGGGCAGCGGCGGCAGCGGCGGCGGCGCGGTCCAGCACAAGGCGCTGCAGTTCGAGATCAAGGCCGATCTGCGAAAGGCGATGGCGGGCTGGGGCTCGGACGAGAACGCGATCTTCGCCCGGCTCCAGCAGGCGACCGCCGCCGAGCTCGCGGCCGTGATCGCCGACCAGGCGCTGATGGGCGAGCTCAAGAGCGAGCTGTCGCGCGCCAACATGGAGAAGGTCCTCGACCTGCTGCAGGCGCCGATCACCCAGAAGCTGCAGATCGCGATGGACGGCTGGGGCCAGGACGAGGCCTACATCTTCCGCACGCTCAACGCCGCGGCGCCGGCCGAGCTGATCACCGTGGCGGGCAACGCCGCGCTGATGGCCCAGCTCAAGAGCGAGCTGTCGCGCGCCAACATGAACCGGCTGCTCGACAAGCTCAATGTCCCGCTGACCCAGAAGCTGCAGTTCGCGATGGAGGGCTGGGGCTGCGACGACAAGTACATCACCGACTCGCTGGCCAAGGCGCCGGTCGCCGACATCGTCGCGCTCGCCGGCAACGCGCCGCTGCTCTCCCAGCTGCAGGGCGAGCTCAGCGGCAAGGGGTTCGACGCGATCCGCGGCTCGATGGCGCACCGGATCGCGATCGAGGGCGCCAACCCGCTGCTCGCATGGAACCTGATCCGCGGCGGCGCCGCCGATCGCGCGACCCGCGGCAAGCGCCTGCTGGCGTTCGGCTCGGTCGCCGAGCAGCGCGCGATGCTCGACGCGGTGATCGCGACGACCACCGATCTCCCCGCCGGCATCCAGGCGTTCGAGTCGTACTGGAACATCGACCTCGGCGCGCAGGGCGCGGCCTGGACGATCCCGGTGATGCGCCAGGTCCATGCCCAGTGCAAGACCCTGCCCGAGGGCGACGTCCGCAATGGCGTGTTCAGCCGGTTGACCCTGATCACCGGCAGCGGCGGCAGCATGGATAGCCGCGGCGAGTTCCAGCTCGGCGCCGGTGCCGCGACCGCGCCGGCTCAGCCCTACGGCGTCGGCACCACGCTGGCCGGCAACGCGGCCGCCAGCGCCACGGTGATCACCGTGAAGGATCCGGCGGTGTTCACCGCCGGCGCGACGGTCTCGGTCGGCCACGGCACCCCCAACGCCGATGTCCGGGTGGTCCGCAGCATCACCGGCACCAACTTCACGCTCGACACCGCGCTGACCCACGCCCACAGCATGTACGAGCGCGTCACCCCCAACGACCAGACCGCGATCGCCGACGTCGCGTGGCTGCCCGCCGTGGTCCGCCACGAGATCGCGCACTCGGTCGATACCGCCCTCGGCGGTTCGGTCCGCACCGGGTTCAGCCACGGCCTCGGTGGGTTCGACAGCGGCGTGACGTTCGACGCCTGGGCCGCGTTGATGGGCAACCCGTGGACGACCAACGATGGCTCGGCGATCACCCAGCCCGAGAAGGACGAGATCAAGACCGCGATCGATACCGCCCGCAAAGGCTCGGGCGGCCAGCCGCTCAACCAGGGTCTGGCGCGGACCCACGCGATCAACAAGTACTGGACCAAGGGCGTCCCGGTGATCGAGGCCGCCAAGCCGTGCATCGCGGCCGGCCAGACCTACTGGTACAACCCCGAGGTCGTGCAGAGCTTCGGTGGCCGCCGGTTCGCGATCAACCTGTACTACAAGGAGTTCCAGTTCTACAACGAGCAGGTCCATGCCCAGCGGGTGCGCGACTACGCGATCTTCGCGCCGGCCGAGTTCTTCGCCGAGGTCTACACCGTGTTCTACGAGCAGGTCGGCACCGTGCCCGACGCGCAGCTCGGCGCGCGCGTGCCGGTGTCGTCGTGGCGCGACTGGATCCGCACCAACGTCCACAACCGCGGCATGGCGCCGGCGGCGCCGAGCGCGACCCCGGCGGGCCACCCGGCCGGCGCGCCGGCGGGCGATAGCACCGTCGCCCAGCGCGGCGTGTTCCCGTCCGCCGGGTTCGGCAAGTCCGCGATGAACTCGGGGCACGTGTGATCGCCCGCCGCCGCGTCGACCGGATCGCGTCGAGCCTCGCACCCGGCGCCGCGCTCGCGCTCGCGCTGGTAAGCTGTGCGCCGTCGAGCCAGGCCGACTCCCGCAAGGCGCCGGCTCCACCGGCATCCAAGACGCCCTCGGGCGCAACCCCGACCGCCGGAGCCTCCATGAGCGCGTTCAAGGATTCCCTGCAGAAGTTCACCGCCGCGGTCGCCGCGGCCTACGGCAAGAAGCCGTCCGAGCTCCAGGTCACGCCGCCGAGCGAGGACATCGTCGGGTTCGACGACGAGAACCTCGGCGATCTGATCGCGTTCCAGGCGACGAGCGGCGAGCTCAAGGTTCGCGGCTTCGCGAGCAAGGCCGCCGTCGTGCTCGCCAGGAGCAACGAGTACGGCCCGCTGTTCCAGGCCGCCCACGCGCTCGACGCCAAGGCGCTGCCGGCCACCGACATCGCGTCGCGGATCGTGTGGATGCTCGGCCCGGAGAATAACCTCGTCACGCCGACCACGCGCTATCCCAAGTATCCCGTCCCGCCCAAGGTCGGGCCCCCGGTGCTCGACCACCAGGGCGGCCGCGCGACGCTGCACTTCTACTACCTCACGTTCGACACCCGGATGCCGGGCGCGCCGCCGACCCCGTTCGCCGCCGAGGTCCAGGTCTCCGCCGACTACAAGGCGCAGCTGACAACCAGCCCCGGCCCGTGAGTCACGAAGGACCGCCCGAAGGATCGTGATGACCGACGTCCACGCGCCGCGCCACCGGCTGTCCCAGATGGCCGAGGTCCACCTCGACAACACGAGCGCGATGTCGGCCGCGATCGACATGTTCGCCGACGAGTTCGCCCGCTACGGCGAGGTGATCCTGGGGCCCGCCGGCGACGTCGTCGGGTTCATGACCCGCGGCGAGGGCGAGAGCTTCACCCAGCGCGCGAAGCTGGTGCTGCAGAGCATGGCGATGCCGCCGGCGGCGATCGCGCACCACGCGTTCCTGTCCGAGTGGATGGAGCACACCCGCGCGTTCTTCAAGGCCGAGTGGCAGACCACCGGCGACACCGTGACCCCGCTCGCCGCGTGCTACTTCCGGCGCCGCCCCGAGGTCGAGACCGTGCTCGCCAAGCTGCACGCGCGCGGCGTGAGCACGGCGCGCCAGGACGAGCTGCGCCAGATCGCCGCCAGCCTCGAGAAGGACACCGTGCACTTCGTCGCCGCCGCGTTCCGGCCCGGCCACACGCTGCACCACAAGCTGTACTTCTCGCAGTACGTCACCGATCAGACCCGGACGATCGTCGAGGACCGGATCGAGCGGCTGTTCGACCGGCTCGGCGGCTCGCCCGAGCTCCGCGCGCTGTGGCGCCGGGTCCACCGCAGGATGCTGCTCCAGCTCGACGAGACCACGTGCTTCGTGTCGGTCAACTTCACCGACGACCAGCGCCTGCCGTGGTTCAAGATCGATTATCCCGAGGTCTCGCCCGCGCTCGCCGCCGAGTGGGCGCCGCCCGATCAGCGCGCGGCGGTCCAGCGCGACGCCCAGACCGCGTGCGCCGCCGCCAGCACGACGCGGCTGTCGTTCCTCGGCGTCCGGCTCGGCACGACCGGCGCGTACCCGAGCCTCAAGTACTACGCGGACTTTCCGACCACGGCGCCGCCGCTGCCGACGACGCTCGGCGACTGACCCGCGGCATCCCCGCCGCATTCCCGCCGCATCCCCGCGCATTCCTGCCGCATCCCCGCGCATTCCTGCCGCATCCCCGCCACATTCCCGCGCATCCCCGCCGCATCCTGATGAGCCAGCTCGAGCCCGAGATCATCACCTGTCCGGCGTGCGGGCTCACCGGCGAGCACCTGGTGTTCCGCAGCCTCAACGGCGAGCGCGTCCCGGTCCAGGTCGAGCACCTGCTCGCCGACACGTTCGAGCAGATCGCGTGCGAGTGCGGCCACGCGTATCGCCCCGAGCACCGGATGCTGTACACGCACTACGCGCTGCGGACGTGGATCGTCATGCACCCGCCCGCCGATCGCGCGCGGTTCGCCGAGATCGAGCAGGGTGTGCTGCAGGTGTTCGAGCGCGACTTCAGCGCGGCGCCGCCGCCGGTCGCCGCCGGGCTGCGCGGGGTGCGGCCGCGGCTGGTGTTCGGCCAGCGCGCGCTGTCCGAGGCGGTGCGGCTGTCCGAAGCCGGGATCGATCCGGTGGTGCTCGAGTGCGCCAAGCTGCTGGTGTTTCGCAGGAACCTCGCGGTCGCGGTCGGCGGCGCGCCGGCCGAGCTGCTCTACGAGGGGTCATCCACGACCGGCACCGGCACGGCCGGCTCGGCCGCCACAGTCGGCACGGCCGGCGGCGAGGGCTCCGCCGCCCCGGGCTTGCAGTTCGGCGTGGTCGAGCTGGCGTCGGGCACGCGGCGCGCCACGATCACGGCGTCGCGCGAGGTGCTCGACGAGGTCGCCGCCACCCGCGGCGAGTTCGCGGCCCGCTACCCTGCCCTGTTCGCGCAGCCGTACCTGTCGGCGACCCGCTATCTGTTCGGCGCCGGCTGACCCGACGGCGAAAGCCCCACCGCGACCGCTGGCGACCGCGGGTCACAGCTCGTCATAGCTCGTCATAGCTCGGGGGCGGTGAACGCCAGCACGTCGCCGATCGCGGCCGCGCCGGTCGCCAGCATCACCAGGCGATCGAACCCGAGCGCGATCCCGGCCGACGGTGGCAGGCCCTCGGCGAGCGCGGCGATCAGCTTGTCGTCGATCGGATAGACCGCGCGGCCGCGGGCGCGGCGGGTCGACTGATCGTCCTGGAACCGCGCGCGCTGCTCGATCGGATCGGTCAGCTCGCCGAACGCGTTGGCGAGCTCGAGCCCGCCGACGTAGGCCTCGAACCGCAGCGCGGTGCGCGGATCGTCCGGCCGCCGGCGCGCCAGCGCGGCGAGCGGCGCCGGCCAGTCCTCGACGATGATCGGGCGGTCGAGCGCGGCGAGCGCCGGATCGACCCGCGCGAGGAACGCGGCGAAGAACGCGTCATCCCACGCGGTGTCGCCGGCGACGTCGATCCCCGCGGCGCGGATCTTGGCGACCAGCGCGCCGGCCGGCTCGTCGCCGGTGACCTCGACCCCGGCCCAGGTCCGCATCGCGTCGCGCACGGTGATCCGCGGCCACGGCGGCGTGACGTCGACCGCCCGGCCGGCGATCCGCGCGACCGGCGCCCCGGCGACCGCGGTCACGACCTCGGCGACCAGCGCCTCGGTGTCGGCGACGATCGCGTCGAGCTCGGCGAACCCGCGGTACCACTCGACCATCGTGAACTCGCCGGCGTGGTGCGGGCCGTGCTCGCCAGCGCGGAAGCACTTGCAGACCTGGTAGATCCGCTCGAACCCGGCGGCGAGCAGCCGCTTCATCTGGTACTCGGGCGACGTGATCAGGTAGCCGTCCCCGGCGGCCACCGCGTCGAGGTGGATCTCGAGCCCCGGGCTCGGCACCAGCAGCGGGGTCTCGACCTCGACGAACGCGCGCGCGGCGAAGAACCGGCGCAGCGCCGCCAGCGCCACCGCCCGCGCGTGCAGCATCGCCAGCCGGGTCCGCGGCAGCCGCGCGACCTCGGTCCCCGGCCCCGGATAGTCGCCGCCGCCGAACGCCCGAACGACGGTGCCGACGGTGCCGCCGACGCCAACAGGGCCGGCCGCGCGCAGGTCGACCAGATCGCCCGGCCGCCAGCCCGGCTCGGCCGCCACCCGCGCATCGCCACGCTCACCGCGCAGGATCGCGTGATCCCCGTCGATCGCGAGGATCCGACCCCGGGTCGGATCCTCCGAGCTCACTTCGCGACGCGCTCGACGTATTCGTGGGTGCGGGTATCGACCTTGACCGTGTCGCCGATCCGGATGAACAGCGGCACGCTGACCGTGGCGCCGGTCTCGAGCGTCGCCGGCTTCTGCACGTTGCCGCTGGTGTCGCCGCGCACGCCGGGCTCCGAGGCCGTCACCTCGAGGAACACGAACGTCGGCAGGGTGATATCCACCGGGCGCTCGTTGAAGAACACCACCGTGCACGGCAGGTTGTCCTTCATGAGGTCGTGCGACGGGCCGACCAGATCGGTGCTGATCGTGACCTGCTCGTAGTTGGTCTGGTCCATGAAGACCAGATCGCCGCCCTCCTTGTAGAGGTACTGCATGTCGCGGGTCTCGACGTTCGCAGGCTCGAGCTTCTCACCCGAGCGGATATTGCGTTCGACGACTGCGCCGGTCAGCAGGTTCTTGAACTTGGTGCGCGTGAAGGCCGCGCCCTTGCCCGGCTTCACGAACTGGAACTCGATGATGTTGTACGGGTTCCCGTCCATCAACACCTTGAGGCCCTTGCGGATATCGGACGTGTCGTACATGCCCGGGACGTTTACCCTGCGCGCAGCGCCTGTGTCAAACCACGATTCAGGCCTCGTCTCAGACCTCGGTCCGGCCTCGGTCCGACCTCGGTCCAGCCTCGGCTCGGGTCGTGAATGCTGCGTGAGCCACGCCAGCCCGAAGGCATCGAGGCTTGCCGAGCCACCCGGTGTAGGAGATAAGCAGCGCGATGGATGCTGCGGCGCACTATCGTCACTTGCTCAGCCTGGGCCGGGACGAGTTCCTCGCCGCCGCCGCCCCGGCCGTGCTGGTCCGCCACCGCGCCGACGACCAGGATCCCGCGGTGACCGGCGCCCAGACCCTGACGATGGACGGCGACGGGCTCGACGACGACGCCGACGCCGGCCGGGCCGATGCAGCCGACGAGACCCTGCCGCACAGCAAGCTCACCCCCGACGACTCCGATCTCGAGCTCTACCCGCTCGCGAAGAAGCCGGGCGCGTCGTTCCCCGACCGGATCACGATCGGCCGGACGCCCAACAACGACGTCGTGATCGCCGAGCACTCGGTGTCGCGGCTGCACGCCTATGTCCGGCAGATCCCGGCGGCGCGCGGCTGGGTGGTCGCCGATGGCGGCTCGAAGAACGGCAGCTGGCTCGACGACGCCCCGCTCGATCCGCGCCGCGAGGTCGCCCTGCCGGCGGGCAGCGTGGTCCGGCTCGGCGACGTGATCCTGACATTCTATCCGTCCGCGGACCTGTTCGATTTGCTAGGAGACGACCATGACCGTCGGTGATTGGGATCAACGCCAGCTATGCCCCGACGGTGGATGCGTCGGCGTGATCGGCCCCGATGGGACCTGCAAGGTCTGCGGCCGCGCCGCGCCCAACTGGGGCGACGAGCGCAACCGCGGCCTGATCCCGCCCGAGGAGGACGAGGGCGACGGGAGCAAGGACGACGATGCGGACGACGCGGCGCTCGCCGGGGCCGCGGGCGAAGCCGACGGCGGCGACGACGACGGTGATGACGGCGACGACGACGACGATGATGATGACGACGACGGCGATGACGAGGACGACGGCGATGACGCTGACGACGACGGCGATGACGCTGACGACGACAGCGATGACGCTGATGACGCTGACGACGCTGACGACGCTGACGACCGCCGGCTGTGCCCCGACGGCGCCTGCATCGGGGTGATCGGCCCCGACGGCAAGTGCAAGATCTGTGGTCGCGCGGCCGAGCCCAAGGCCGAGGCCGCCGAGATCACCGAGCCCCCCGAAGCCCCGAAGGCCGTGGCGTCCGCCGAGCCGATCGCCGCCGCCGCGGAACCCGCACCCGCACCCGCATCCGCATCCGCATCCGCACCCGCACCCGCACCTGCACCTGCACCCGCCGGCGATCCGGAGTCGAAGCCTTGACTTGCACGCGTGGCGATCGCATCGGGTATGGCAAGGTGATGCGATGACGACGCTCCAATCCACTCCGGCCACCCGTGCCACCCGGGCCCCCACCCGGGCCACGATCGTGGGTGCCGGCGGCCTGGGCGGTCCGATCGCGCTCGCGCTCGGCGCCGCTGGGGTCGAGCTGGTGATCGTCGACCACGATGCCGTCGAGCTATCGAACCTGCACCGCCAGATCCAGTTCACGTCGCTCGATCTCGACCAGCCCAAGGCGTCGCGGCTCGCGGGCCTCGTGGTCTCGCGCGGTGGCGCCGCGCGCGGCGCGGTGGCGCGGTGGACCACGGCCAACGCCGATGAGCTCGCCAGCGACGCCGACCTCGTGGTCGATGCCAGCGACGATCCGGTGACCAAGTTTGCGGTCGCCGATTGGGCGATCGCCCGCGGCCGGTGCTACGTGATCGCCGCGGCGCTGCGCTACGGCGGCAACGCGATGGCCGGCGCGCCCGGCGCCGCGTGCTACCGCTGCTTGTTCGAGGAGCCGTCCGAGGTCGCGAGCTGCGCCGACGCCGGCGTGCTCGGCCCGGTGGTCGGCGCGATCGGCGGGGTCGCGGCGGCCCTCGCCCTCGCCCTCGCCCGCGGCGACCGCGCGCTGGCCGGCGCGATCCTCGTGTTCGACGATCTCCGGCGCTCCACCGAGCCGCGGATCGTCCGGTTTGCGCCGCGCACCGGCTGTCCGGCCTGCGCGAACGCGCTGATCTCGCCCTGGGCGACGCACGAACGCGTCGCGGAGGTCCACTGATGCCGATCGTTCAAGTCCCGACCGCGCTCCGCAAGTTCACCGGCGGCGCCTCCGACGTCCAGCTCACCGCGGCGACGGTGCGCGACGCGCTCGACGAGCTCGAGCGCCGCCACCCCGGGTTCGCGGCCAAGGTACTCAGCAACGGCGCGGTCAAGCCGTTCATCCGGATCTTCGTCGGGCCCGACGACATCACCGAGCTGGCGGGCCTCGAGACCAAGCTCGGCGAGCGCGACGAGATCTCGATCATCCCCGCGATCGCCGGCGGCGCCGGCAGCGCAGGCGGGCCCGGGACGGCGCGGGCCTAGCGATGCGCGACGAGCAGGTCCGGCGCTACGCGCGCCACATCCTGTTGCCCGATGTCGGCGGCCTCGGCCAGACCGCGCTGATGGTCGCGACCGCCAAGATCGAGCTGCGCGAGAGCGAGCCCGAGGCCGAGCTGATCGCGGCGCTCTACCTCGCGGCCGGCGGCGTCGGCCACCTCGTGCTCCGCGGCGCCACCGCCGCCCAGCTCGCCAACATCGCCGTGCACGGCGGCGACACCCAGCTCGTCACCGACGGCCAGGGCCGCGACCTGACGCTGTCGCCCCGCCCCGCGTGGTGGCCGACCGGTGCGCCGCACGACGGCGACGCGACCGCGCTCGCGTTCTGGCGCGGCGGGCTGGCCGCCCTGCAGTGGATGGCCGACGTCGCGAACAAGTGATCCCGCGATGACCCCGATCGCGATCCCCAGCGACGTCCGCGCCGCGATCTACGCCCACGCGCGAGCGGCGTTCCCCGACGAGTGCTGCGGCTACCTGGTCGGCGCCGCGGCCGGAGATCCATCCGCAGCTCCGGCCGGAGCTGCCGACGGAGCTGCAGTCGACGCCGCGATCGCGTGCCGCAACGCCCAGGCCGACGGCGAGCACCCGATCGCCCCCGAGCGCGGCGCCGATACCGGGTTCGTGATCGGCGGTGCCGAGCTGCTGCGGTTCGCACGCAGCTTCGACACCGATCGCCCGGCGCGCATCATCTATCACTCGCACACCAACGGCCGCGCGTACCTGTCGGACGTCGATCGCCGGATGGCCGCCGGGGCTGCCGGCCCGGCGTACCCGGTGCAGCACGTCGTGATCGGCGTGACCGCCGCGGCGGTCACCGAGGCCGCGCAGTTCGCGTGGTCCGACGCCGCGGGTGACTACGTCGAGGTCGCGCGCTGGACCTGCGAGGCGGCGTGAAGCTCGGCATCGTGCTCGCGACCCGCGGCGATCTCGGCCATGCCGTCGCGCTCGCGCTCGCCGCGCGCCGCGCCCGCCACGAGGTCGCGGTGTTCGCGATGGACGCCGGCTGCCACGCGCTCGCCGCCGCGCCCGATCAGGTCGCCGCGCTCGCCGCCGCCGACTGCGAGCTGATCGCGTGCTCGAACAGCGCGGTCGGTGTCGACCTGCCGGAGGCCGTCGTGCGCGGCAGCCAGGACGATCACGCCGCGATCGTCGCGACCTCGGATCGCGTGGTCGCGCTGACATGACGCCGATCACCATCCTGGTCGTCGTCGCGACCCGCGATCCGCACCGCCAGAGCGAGGCGTTGCGCGCCGCGCTCGGCCTGACCCTGCGCGGCGCCCGGGTCGAGGTCGCGGTCGACGAGCCGCTGGCCACCCCGCTCGCCCAGCGCGCGGCCGACACCCTGCGCGCGTTCGGACATCTGATCGGTCCGCTCGGCGGTCCGCTCGGTGGTCCGCTCGGCGGGGCTGACTCAGCGCTCGCCGAGCCGCTCGCGCGCGCCGATCGCGTCGAGGTCTGGACGTGACGGCGAAGACGGTCTTGCACCTGGTCCGCGGCGATACCGCCCCGGCCGCGGTGGCCGATCGCGACTGGGTGGTGTATCTCCATCCCGCGAGGCTGGCGCGCGGAGGCAGTCCTCACGCCGCCCCCGTCGCGCTGGGAGCGATCGATCATGACCAACTCGTCGCGCTCGTGTTCGCCGCCGACCTCGTCGTCACCTGGTGACCCGCTCCACTCGATCGACCTATCCGGGGAGCTGTGCCCGTTCACCTTCGTGCGGACCAAGCTCGCGCTCGAGGAGCTGCCGATCGGCGCCGAGCTCCGGGTCGTCGTCGACCACGAGCCGGCGATCCGCAACATCCCGCGCAGCGCCACCGAGTGGGGCCAGGAGGTCCTCGGCGTGACCCAGCTGTCGGCCCATACCTGGGCGATCGATCTGCGCAAGCGAGTCCGCTGAACACCGGTTAGACCTACCCGGGCGAGTGCGCTAGCTTGTGCACCTGATGGCCCAGATCGCCCAGACCGCGGAGACCGACCAGACCGCGAAGACCGCGGAGGCCGCCCAGACCGCGGAGGCCGCCCAGACCGCGGAGGCCGCTCAGACCGACCAGACCGCGGCTAACAAGCTCGACGTGCTGCGCGAGACCCTGCGCGGCTATGGCCGCGTCGTGGTGGCGTTCTCCGGCGGGGTCGACTCGGCGTTCCTGCTCAAGG
>DATBBB010000469.1:0-16215 GCA_036271215.1 Kofleriaceae bacterium
AAGCCCGGCGGGTTGACCTCGGCGGCGAACGACACGCCGGAGTCGCTGCTCACGCGCACGTGGAACGTCGGCGAATCGGTGCACACCGCCAGCGTGCCGAGCCTGATATCGAACACCAGATCGAAGAACTGGATGGTCAACGCCACTTGCGTCGTCTGGAAGGTGCCGGCGCCTCGGGTGTGGTTGAGCGCGACCGCAACGCCGCCGCTGCTCGCGAAACCGACGTAGACGTCGTCGTTGAACGACTGGACGGCTAGCCCGGCCAGACTGACCGTCGTGCCGATCAGCACCGCATCGCTCCAGGTCGCGCCGCGATCCTGGGTCGTACGCAGGTATACCGCGCCGTTACCCATGATGAGGCCGATGTAGGCGATGCCGGTCGGACCGGTCGCGACGGCGACCTCCAGGACCGAGAGGGCTGGTAGGGTGTCCGAGAGGTCCCGCGGAGCAGAGAACGTCTGTCCGCGATCCGTGCTGACCGCGACATCGGCGCTCGTGCCGCACTTCATGACGGCGTAGATCGTTCCGCTGCCGTCGATCGCGATCTTGTGCGACGCGTTCGCGCTCGCGGTGGTGCACGACAGCGTGTCGCTGATCTTGACCGGCCCCGTGGTCTGGAACGGTTCGACGTGGCAAGTCGCGTCACAGCCATCGCCGGACACGGCGTTGCCGTCGTCGCAGCTCTCGCCGAGCGCGAGCTCGACCACACCGTCTCCGCAGGCCTGGACGTTGCCGCAGGTGCCGGCGGTGCAGGTGCCGTGGACCGTCGTGTCGCAGTGGGCGCTGGAGATCGGACCGCAGCAGGATGTGCCGTCGGGTACGGCGACCGCGCTGCAGGTACCGTCCCCGTTGCAGGCGCCGACGTTGCACTCGTCGGGCGGTGGGCAGGTGTATGCAATGCCGCTGCAGACACCTCCCGTGCAGGTGTCTGTCGAGCTGCACGTATTGCCGTCGCTACACGTGGAACCGTCTTCCTTGGCCGGGTTGGAGCAAAGCCCGGTCGTGGCATCGCAGGTGCCGGCGTCGTGACACGAGTCGGACGCGGTGCAGGTGACGGGGGTACCGCCGCCGCAGACGCCGGTGGTGCAGGTGTTGTTCGTGATACACGCGTTGCCATCGTCGCACGTCGAGCCATCGGCCTTGGCCGGGTTGGAGCAGAGCCCGGTCGCGGTATCGCAGGTGCCGGCGTCGTGACAGGAATCGGGCTCGGCGCAGACGACGGAGATGCCGCCGCCGCAGACACCGGCGGCGCAGGTGTTGTTCGTGATGCACGCGTTGCCGTCGTCGCACGTGACCCCATCGGCCTTGGCCGGGTTGGAGCAGAGCCCGGTCGCGGTATCGCAGGTACCGGCGTCGTGGCAGGAATCGGGCGCGCCGCAGATGACCGGGTCACCGCTGCCGCAGACCCCGGCGGTGCAGGTGTTGTTCGTGATGCACGCGTTGCCGTCGTCGCACGCGGCGCCGTCGGTCTTGACCGGGTCGGAGCAGAGCCCGGTCGACTCATCGCAGGTACCGACATCGTGGCATGTGTCGGACGCGCTACAGGTGACATCGGCACAGAGGCCGGCATCCGGCGCACCAGGCCGATAATTGTCGCCGCAGGCGACGAGAAGTAGCATAGCAGCGCACAACGAGCAGAATAGGTGATTCAAGATTTCCTCCAGCCGGGATCCACCGAGTGCATGGTCCGGCGTCATCCGACGCCTGATTCGATACAATCCGGCTCCCGCTTCCCGGAATCAATACTGAAACCCGCTGCAGTGAGATCATCACGCGGGCGACGATCGCGCTCGGACGCGGGGCCGCCATCACACGATCGGATCAAAGGACCCGTGGCGGTCGCGCACGCGCCCCAGTGGGAAGCTGAGCAGGATCACCACGGAGCCGCGGCAGTCAGCGACACACAAGCTCTTCGATCCGTCGATCCGTCGATCCGTCGATCGAGCTGTCGGTCGGGCTGTCGTCGGCGGTGATCGACAACGTCGCCTTGATCGGCGCGATGCAAGCGAGGTACCGTTGTCGGCGTTTGCGATCGTTTGAGTACAAACGAATCCGATTCGCCTGGAGCTATGCTATTGCCTGGAGCTATGCTACTTGATAGCTTGGAACAGAATAGATCATAGATCGAGGGTGCGGCGAGTTCGCCGCAGGAACCGTGGGGGTCGGGCCGCCTCCGCATTAGCCGCGGCGACCGCGCGGCAGATCACCCTCGTGTCGTCCCCCAAGCTCGATTCGGATGTCTGCGCGCTGTTGCGCAACCAGCTAGACTCGTTCGAGAAGCTGGAGCTATTGAGCGCCCTCCGCGCGGCTGGGCGACCCATGTCCACGTCCGAGATCGAGATCGCCTGTCGATTTGCGGCGGACACCGTCGGCGAAGTCCTTGTCAGCCTCACCGAGTTGAACGTCATCGAGCGGGATGAGAGCGGCAGTCATTTCCGCGTGACCGCCGCTGCCCAGGGGACCGCATTCGAGACCCTGATGTCGGTATACGAAGATGATCGATCGATCATCCTCTCCACCTTGTCGGGGTTCGCGATGGAGCGCATCCGCGGCATGGCGGCGCGAGCGTTCGCCGGGGCGTTCGTGGTCCGAAAGCGAGGGGAGAACGATGGCTGAAGCCGTCTACGTGCTGTGCTGCTTGACCAGCCTGTTCTGTGCTGGACTGCTCGTGCGCAGCTTCCGGATCAACCGGCCCCGCCTGTTGCTGTGGAGCTCGCTGTGCTTCGTCGGCCTCGCGCTGAACAACGCGTTGCTCGTCATCGACCTCATGCTCGTCCCCCAGGTCAACCTCGCGGCGCTCCGTAGCACCGTGGCGGCCATCGCAATGTTCCTGCTGCTGGTCGGGCTCATCTGGGAGTCGCGGTGACGTCGTACGTGGCATCGATCTACGGTGCGCTCGTGGTCATGAGCGTGCTCGCCGGGTTGTTCTTCCTGCGCTATTGGCGCTCGACCAGTGACAGGTTCTTCATCTGGTTCGCGGGCGCGTTCTTCACGTTCAGCATCAGCTGGGCGCTGCTGGCGTACGATCGCGCGGCCTCCGAGCACACGTCGTACATCTACGCGATCCGCCTGCTCGGGTTCTTCCAGATCCTCATCGCGATCGTGCTGAAGAATCGCCGGCCGCGCGGGGCTTGACAGCACCGCCTCGCCCGCACAGCGCGCGTGAGCGCACACGCGGTTCATCGCCGTCGAATATATGCGAGCTCGGCATTCGCAGGCGGGTCAACGACACCATGCTATAGTGATTAATGGTTGAATCCCTGGACCGGATCCTGGCGGTGACGGACTTGTCGCTCGCGGGCGACATCGCGGTACAAGAGGCAAGCCAACGCGCGCGACAACAAGGTAGCCGGCTCGGCGTCGTGCACGCGATTCCGACGCTCGACGCGATCCGGCCGCTGTTTCCCCATCGGCTGGCGGACGAAGCCGTGCTGGCGTCGCAGTTGCCGCTCCGGGCCGAGTTGACCCTGCGCGCACAACTCGACTCGCTGGGCGTCACGGGCGACTACGACCTGATCATCGAGCAGGGCACCATGGCCGACGTGACGTTGAACGTCGTCGAACGCTGGAAGCCGACGATGTTGGTGGTTGGTTCGCCCGTGGACGGCGCCGTGGGAACGATCGGCCTGATACGCCATGCCACGACGCCCGTGCTCGTCGCCCGCACCAGCCGCGCGAGCGCCCGGGTGGTCGTCGGCACCGACTTCTCGGATCCGTCGTTTCCCGCCGTTCGCGCGGCCGCGGCCGCCGCCGCGTCGATCCACGGCGGCCTCGTCCTCGTGCACGCGATCGAGGTCAATCCGATCGCGCTCTACGGCATGATGCTTCCGGTCTCGGAGACGGTCTCCGGCGATGCCCAGGGCGTCATGCGGCAGCGTCTCGAGGACGTACTCCAGCGGCTCGGCGTGACCGCACAAGTGCACGTCTGCATCGGGCCTCCAGGACCCGCACTCCTGCAGGCAGCGGCCATGTACCAAGCCGGGCTACTCGTTGTCGGAACCCACGGGCGCACCGGCGTGACCCGCTTCCTGCTTGGAAGCGTCGCGGAAGCGGTGATCCATCACGCGCCATGCTCGGTGCTGGTCACCCGACTCGAAGGACCCGAGGCCGACGGCTCCACCCGATGATCCCCAGGAAGGCCCGGAGAACTGATGACGGAGATGCTCTTGGTCGCCAGCTTTGCGGAGCGACCGGGAGCACGACGTCGACGGTGTTCTACATTGTGACCTCGCTGAAGGTCCACATCGAATGGTTTCAGCATGAGTGGCTGTGAGTGTCGGGCGCGCGCGGCTCCGGCCCCTCCGACCTCACACGAACTGACCGATAGGTCCTGACAGGAGAGCAGTCAGGACGTGGCGTGCTTGCGCGTGAGGAAGAAGAAGTCGCGGGGCTCGGACCGGTCCACATACTCGTGTTTTACAAAATCGATATCGGGGATGAGCGCGCTCTCGGCCTTTGGCAGCTCGTTCTCGGGGTGGGTGTAGAACAGGAACCGCGGGTAGGTCGCGTTGACGTCGAGCTGCGCCGCGTTCTCGGCGCCGGCGGCCAGCATCGCGCGCGCGAGCGAATCGGCGGTCACCGACTCGCCGAGCCCATAGAACAAGGTCTTGCCGTCCGCGTCGAGGCCGATCGCGCTGCGGCGGATCACGGTGTCGCCTCCGACCGCCGCGCCCCAGCCCACGGTGTTCTCGGCGGTGAGCAGGCGGTTGTTGATCTTGCCGTCCTCGACGAGGCACGGCGGCGTTTGCCGGTACGCGCGCATGTCGTCCTCGCTGTCCTTGATCGCCGGGTAGGTGCGGATCTTGAGGCTCCCGTCCTTGTAGAGCCCGATCGTGCACGAGATGTCGCGCGGCGGCAGCAGGGCGACGCCGTCGATCATCATCCCGAAGTGGCCGTGCTCGGCCTTGAATCCGCCGTTGAACGCGGCGACGAGGTCGGCGAGCTGATCCTGCGGGACCAGGCCGGTGCGCTGCGCGGCGGGGAGCTTCGACGACACGGGCTCGACGGTCCCGGGCACGAGCGTGAGCCCGACGCGCGACAGATCGATCGCGACGACCGCGACCGCCGCGAAGCTCCGGATCTTGTCGGGGTGAACGATCGCCTTGTAGAACAGCGGCGGCTCGCTCGGCGCGTCGGTATCGGTGATCGCGATCCACTGGCCGTCGCTCTTGCCGGCGACTTTCGGCACCGGTGGCTGGAACGACCTGGGCGCGAACGCGGGGGCAGGCGCGACGCTCGGCGCCGCCGGGCTCTGCGTGGGGGACGGTGGGGCGGCGGCCAGCGACGCGGCGGGCGGCGGTGGGGCCGTGGGCGGCGGCATGGCGGCGGTGCGCGGCGGTGCGGCGGGCGGCGTGTCCCAGAACTCTTTCGGTGGCGCGTCCCGGTAGATGAGGCGCTTGATGCGATCCTCGATGCCGTACGTCACGTCTTCCGCCCATGCGACGGGACCGGGGCCGACGACCGCACGCACGCGGTCCGCGAGCGCCGCGCCGAACGACGGGAAGATGTGCGAGGCGGCGCCGATCCCGATCATCAGCCCGAACAGCACCAGCGCGGCGAGCCCGAGCTTTCGCTTGTAGGTTCGCCTTGGCTTCGCGATCGGAGTCGTCGTCTTGGTGCTCAGCTTGGAGCTCATTGGATGGGGCCCTGGCAGATCGAACGCGCGACCAGGTCGCGTTTATGCCAAACGGCGATCCTATGCAACAAAATGGCTGAAATGGCTTGGTTTTGTGGCGATCCGCGGGTCTCTCCCCACGTGGGGCGGGATCCCGCTTGGGTCGATACCTGGGAGCTCAAGGAAACGCCGGTAAGCAACGCTTGCCAGGAGGGCTCGGGCGCGACCTTCAGGGCAAGGGCTGGCAACCCCGAATGTCCGGAAGATCTGGCCGGATCGATCGTCCTACATGTAACAGCTGATCCGCATGGGGCGGGTCAAAGACAACGAACAGGGAGAACGACCATGAAGAAGCAACTGAATGAGAAGCTGAATGCGAAGGCCGCCAAGGTGCTCGTCAAGGGCCTGGACGAGAAGGCGCTCGAGTCCGTCACCGGCGGGCTCCCCACCGTCGGTGAATGCCCGACGTGCGGCCTGCTGGCGAAGACCACCATCTGAGGAGTGCTGTCGTCCCTCACTCGACATGAGAGATCGAATATGCGCAGGACACCGCCACGCGTCGGGCTCAATCTGATCGATGAAAAAGCATTCCGCGCGGCGGCCCTGCCGCTGTTCGAAGCCGGCCTGGTCGACGCGCTCGAGGTCGACATCGACAACGAATGGGGCAATAGCCGCGGACGGGTCCGCGCGCGTCCGGCGTGGCAGACCGAGCTGCTCGATCTGTTCGCCGACGAGGATGCGCTCTATGGTCACGGGGTGTGGTTCTCGTTCCTGACCGCGCGCCTCGACGACCGGCAGCACCGCTGGCTCGAGTTGCTCGCCGAGGAGTGCCAGCGCCGGCGCTACCGCCATGTCACCGAGCATTTCGGCTGGATGACCTCAGGCCCGTTCATCCAGAACACGCTCTTTCCGCTGCCGTACACGCCCGGTGCGGTCGAGCTCGGGCGCGACCGGTTGTGCCTGCTCGCCGACGCAGCGCGCTGCCCGGTGGGCCTCGAAAATCTGGCGACGACCCTCGGTCCCGCGGACGCGACCGAGCAAGCCGCGTTCCTCGGCGAGATCCTCACGCCATCGAGCGGTGTCCTGATCCTCGACGTGCACAACGTCTGGACCCAGGCGGTGAACCTCGGGCTGCCCGCCGAGGAGCTGCTGCTCGGCTATCCGTTCCACCTCGTGCGCGAGATCCATGTCTCGGGAGGGTCGTGGTTTCAGCCCGAGCACACCGCCGATCGGCGCCCGGTCCGCATGGATTCGCACGACGGCGCGATGCCGCGCGCCGCGGTGTTGCCGCTGCTCGCGATGGCCCTCGCGCGCTGCGAGCACCTCGAGGTCGTGTTCTACGAGCGGCGCGGCGTGCTCGGCACCGAGGCGTATCGCGAGACGTATCGCGAGGAATTCCTGGCCGTGCGTGCTGCGGTCGAACAGGCATTCGCGAGCCAGGCCACGAACGGGGCCACGAACGAGGAGAACGCCGCGTGACGAACACCAGCCTCACCGACGAGGGGCTCGCAGCGTTCCAGGACGCGCTGTCCGAGCTGTTCTACGCGCAGCTCGCGCCGTCCGAGGTCGCGCGCCGACTCGCGACCGACCCGGCGTTCGCCGCGCACCGCGCGTGGGTAACCTCGTTCCACAAGCGCCTCGTCGAAGCACAGAACGCGACAGTTCACAGGTGGGCCGAGCGTCGCGCAGGCCGCTGAGCGTGCTCGGGTCCTCGAGCCGGAAGCCCTCGACGCGTGGCCGATGTGATTCACGTAGCGGTTTGGCCCGATGAGGCACCGCGTGTCGTTCGTGTTCGTCTAAAAGCTGCATATGTAGAAATTCATGTCGTCACAGTAACTTCCCTTGCAGCCGCCACCTCGCGCGTAATATCCGGCCTGGAAGTCCAGTTCGCCACCGTGTTCCTCTGAGACGTATTGTGTCCAGTAACAGTTGTGGTTGGCGGTGTTGGCGAGCCGTGAGCATGCACTCAGCGATACAGAGGCGAGCGCCAGTGGCAGTAACGCAAAACCACGGATAGGTTCTTTCATGTTAATCTCCTTAGGTTCGATCGTGGCTGGATGCTGCAAATTCGTATCTGTGTGCATTCGGGTCGCTGTTGCGCTGGCGCACCGCGATCGGCCATCGCCTGGAACCCCATCGCGGCGCGATCGGAATGAGCACGCCGTGGGATGCGTTATGGCCAGAAGATGCGTGCGATCTTCGCCGCGGTGCTCTGACAGGGCCGGCGACGTGGCGCGCGGTCCGCTTGGATGCCGGGCTACTCGAGATCGGCTTCACGGACAAGCCGGCGGCGTCGTCGGTCGGACGCTATCGGTTCACGCGGTAGCGCCTACATCGTGCGCGCCCGCTGCGTGTTACGCTGAGCCGCCGCAGCGCCAGCTCCCGTCCTGGGAAGTCTCCGGCGATCTGGGCGTTCGTTCGTGGGGAGCTCGATGCGTACCTATCATCTCGTCGCCGGGCAGCTCGTCGGTCTGGTCATCGCCGCGTTGCTCGGGGCCGGCTGCGGCGGCAAGCCCAGTCAGGTCGATCTGCAGGTCACCGGCGCGCCGACCGGGGAGATCAAGGGTAAGACCCACCTGACCGTCGGGTTCTCGCGGCCGATGGTGACCCACGATCAGCTCGACCAGATCGTCGCCGCGCCGCCGGTCTCGATCGCGCCCGCGCTGCCGGGCGACGCCAAGTGGACCGACGAGAAGACCCTCGTGGTGTGGCCCAAGGCCGACCTGCCGGTGTCGACCCGGTTCGTCGCCACGGTGCCGCGCGGCACCAAGGCGCTCGACGGCAACCAGCTCGCGGAGCCGTTCACGTTCGAGTTCTTCACCCAGCGGCTGACGGCGTCATTCTATCTGCTCGGCTCGGCGGACCGCGCGCCGCGGCTGCCGCCGGTGCAGCTCGGGTTCAACCAGGACGTGGCGCTGGCGCAGGTGATCCAGCACTGTCACTTCGCCGCGGGCGGCCGCCAGGTCGCGGTCAAGAATGGTCCGAATAGTCCGTCGGGCCCGGTGAGCAGCTACACGATCCTTCCGGCGGAGGAGCTGACCGTCGACACGGCGTGGACGGTGGCGTGCGAGGCGGGGCTCATGGGCCAGGTCGGCAACCTCGGGCTCGACAAGCCGGTCGAGCAGGCGTTCCGGACCTACGGGCCGCTCAAGTTCGTCAAGCTCGACCCGAGCGGCAAGGACATCGTGCCCGACGAGGGTACCCGGCTGTCGCTCGTGTTCTCGAACCCGCTCAAGCCACCGTACAAGATGACGATCAAGCCGGCGGTCGCCGGGTTCCCCGACCGCTGCTTCGCGCTCGACGACACGGCGCCCGGGCTCAGCTGCGCCACGATGCTCGAGCCCCAGACCACGTACACGCTGACGATCGACGGCGCGCAGCAGGACGCGTTCGATCAGCAGCTCGGCACGCCGCAGACCCTGACGTTCCACACCACCGACGCCAAGCCGTCGGTGTCGATGGAGTCGGGCTACTTCATCGCCGAGCTCAAGCGCCCCGAGCTGCCGGTGTGGACCCGCAACGTCAGCGAGCTCGCGATCACCGCGGTCGAGGTCACGCCGGACAACTTCCACGAGCTGCGGCCGCTGATGAACTGGTGGCAGCCCGAGCCGATCGACTTCTCGAAGTCGAAGCTTTTGCCGCAGGTCAAGAAGCTCCCGGTCGCCGGCACCAAGAACAAGTGGGGCCAGCACCCGATCGGCGCGGCCGAGCTGTTCGGCGGCACGTCGGGGCCGGGGATGTTCTACCTCGAGCTCGGCGCCCGCGAGGTGACGTCAGCGCCGTTCAACGACGGCGGCCGCCAGAAGGTGCTCGTCAACTTCACCGACATCGGCGTGGTCAGCAAGCTCTCGGGCTCGCGCGGCCTGGTGTGGGCGACCCGGCTGTCGACCGGCAAGTCGCTGCCCGGCGCCCAGGTCAGCGTGCGCGACGGCGACGGCAAGGTCACGTGGTCGGGCACGACCGACGGCGACGGCGTCGCGGTGCTGCCGGGGATCGCACAGCTCGCCGGCAAGCGCGGCACGGCCGCCGCCGGTGCCGGGCTCGACACCCAGGGCGAGCACTACGCGCCGGAGCGCGAGGGCGACGCCAGCGCGATGCGGATCTTCGTCCAGAACGGCGCCGACTGGACGATGATCAACCCGTCGAGCGCGAACGGGCTCGCGGCGTGGAACTACAACGTCGAGGTCGACAGCGATCCGTCGGCGGTCAAGCTGCGCGGCTTCATGCACACCGATCGCGGGTTGTACCGGCCCGGCGAGAAGGTCCACGTCAAGGGCCTCGCGCGCATGACCAAGCTCGGCGCGCCGCTCGACGTCCCGGGTGAGGGCAAGCCGGTCAAGGTCACGGTCGACGATCCGCGCGGCAAGACGCTGATCGAGACCGAGGCCAAGCTGAGCGCGTTCGGCGGGTTCTGGTTCGATATCGATCTGCCCGGCGACGCGCGGCTCGGCGACTACGTGGTCCACGCCCGGCTCGACGCCGGCACGTTCACCCGGACGTTCACCGTCGAGAGCTATCGGCCGGCGACGTTCGAGGTCACCGGCAAGCTGGCCGACGCCCGCGTGGTCAAGCAGGGCGCGGTCAAGGGCACGGTGTCGGCCAACTACTTCTACGGCGCGCCGGTCAGCAGCGGCAAGCTCGCGCTCACGGTGCACAGCCGGTCGCGCCAGCCGGAGTTCACCGGCTACGACGAGTTCACGTTCTTCGACGAGCGGCGCTACGACGGCTACCACGACGTGCAGGACGGTGGCGGCGGCCAGAACATGGTCACCGAGGACCACGTCCAGCTCGACGCCAAGGGCAACGGCAACGTCGCGATCAACGTCGGCCCCAACGACGTCGCGGGCGACGCCGATCTCCTGGTCAACGCGAGCGTCACCGCACCGTCGAACGAGGTGATCAGCAAGTCGTTCGTGGTGCCGTACTTCCACGCCCACACGTACTACGGGGTCAAGCTGCCGGGGTTCTTCGCCGACGTCGGCAAGCCGCAGACGGTCCAGATCGTCGGGGTCACCGCCGACGGCAAGCCGGCGACCGGGAGCGCGAAGCTGACGATCAACCGCCGCGACTGGAACTGCGTGTGGGAGGACTGGGGCTATCGCGGCAACTACCAGTGCAAGGACACCACGCAGACCTTGCTGACCCGGTCGATCCAGCTCACCGGCGGCAAGCCTGCCGAGGTCGCGTTCACCGCCGACACCGGCGGCGACTACTGGATCATCGTCGAGGGCGAGACCGACAAAGCCGACGCGGCGCCCGCGGCGGTCCAGCTCTACGCGTGGGGCGACGGCGGCGGCAGCTGGAAGAGCTCGGACTCGCAGAACCTCGAGATCGTCGCCGACAAGAAGCAGTACAAGGCGGGCGACACCGCGACCCTGCTGCTCAAGACCGATCTGGCGCAGGCGACGGGCCTCGTCACGATCGAGCGCGACGGCGTGATCGAGAAGCACATGATGACGCTCACGCCCAAGGTCAAGCACCTGACGGTGCCGATCACCTCCGACTACGCGCCCAACGTGTACGTCTCGGTCGCGCTGGTCCAGGGCCGGATCGGCGACGGCACGCGCGGCAAGCCGCGGATGCGGATGGGCATCGTCAACCTGCCGGTGCGGCCCCAGGACAACACGCTCGCGGTCGCGATCGAGACCGACAAGAAAGACTACCGGCCCGGCGAGCAGGTGACCGCCAAGGTCGTGGTCACCGACGCCGCGGGCAAGCCGGCGTCGGCCGAGGTCTCGATCACCGCGTCCGACGAGGGCGTGCTGTCGCTGATCGGCTACCAGACGCCGAACCCGATCCCGACGTTCTACGCGCCGTGGGGGCTCGGCGTGACCAGCGCGACCCAGCTCGAGTACATCCGCGACATCCCGGGGCCGAACCAGGACCGCCCGGCGCTCGGCGGCGATCAGGTCGGGACGTTGCGCTCGCGGTTCGTCTCGACCGCGGTGTGGACGCCCGGCGCGGTGACCGACGCGAGCGGCGTGGCGATCGTCAAGTTCGCGGCGCCCGATAACCTCACGGCGTTCCGGGTCATGGCGCTCGCCGCCGACCGCGGCCACCGGTTCGGCTCGGCCGACAAGCGGTTCACCGTCAGCAAGCCCCTGCAGCTGCACCCCTCGCTGCCGCGGTTCCTGAACCTCGGCGACGTGCTGCAGGGCGGCGTGGTGGTCCACAACGAGACCGGCGTGGCCGGCAGCGCGACGGTCAAGCTGGTGACCGACAAGCACCTGACGGCGGCGGGGCCTACCGAGCGCACCATCGACCTGCCCAAGGGCGGGCGGGTGCCGGTGCTGTTCGCGCTCACCGCGGTGGCGCCGGGCGACGCCGTGCTGCAGTTCACGGTGACGATGGACAGCGAGTCCGACGGCCTCGAGCAGAAGCTGCCGGTGCTGCAGCCGTCGCCCGAGCGGGTCGAGACGATCGCCACCGGCACCGCGCAGAGCCCGATCAAGATCCCGATCGCGATGCCCGGCCACATGCTCGCCGGATCGGCGGCCGAGCTCGTGGTGTCGGTCGATCCCGACGGGCTGTCGGGCATCGAGGACGGCCTGCGCGACCTCGTGCATTACCCGTACGGCTGCCTCGAGCAGACCACGTCGCAGCTGATCCCGATGATCGCGGTGCGCGAGCTCGCCGACTCGCTCGCGATCGACGGCCTGACCGGCCCCGCGCTCGAGCGGTTCGTCACCGCGGGCATCACCAAGATCGGCCTGCACCAGACGCCGTCCGGTGGGTTCTCGCTGTGGCCCGGCGGCGAGCCCGAGACCTACTACACCGCGTACGCGCTGTGGGGCCTCCACCTGGCGCGCCAGGCCGGCTATCGCGTCGACGCATCGCGGATCGACGACGGCATCCAGTACTTGCGCAACGACGGCGCGTCGCCGGACACCTCGCGCCCGCGCTACAACGAGTTCGGCAACCAGGGCGATCAGGCGTTCGCGCTCTACGTCCGCGCGGTGCTCGGCGATCAGGCGAGCCAGGACGCGGCCAAGAAGCTGACGGCGGACGCCGGCAAGCTGCCGATCTACGGCAAGGCGTTCCTCGCCCGCGCGCTGGCGGTCAAGCTCGGCGCGAAGGACCCGGCGGTCAAGGCGCTGGTCGGCGAGCTCGCGGCGCTCGCGGCCGCGGCGGGCAAGACCGGCGCGCTGATCGACGAGCCGGCGGGGCGCGACCTGTGGTCGTACATGTCGACCTCGACCCGGACCACGGCGGCGGTGCTGGCCGCGCTGGTCGAGCTCGATCCCAAGAACCCGGCGGTCAAGCCGCTGGTGGCCACGGTGATGAAGCACCGCCACGCGGATCACTACTACGATACGCAGTCGAACCTGTACTCGCTGCTCGCGCTCACCGCGTACGCGCGCACGGTCGCGGGCACGCCGGCGTCGGTCGCGGTCGAGCTCGGCGGCACGCCGCTGATCTCGGGCGCGCTGACCGGCAAGCAGCGGATGCGCGCGGTCTCGGTGCTGCTGCCGGCCGCGCTGCCGCTGACGATCACGCCGACCGGCGAGGTCCACTACAACGTCGCGATCCACTACCGCCAGTCGGTCGACTGGCTCAAGGGCGAGGCCCACGGCATCACGCTGCTCCACGAGTACCTCGACGAGGCCGGCAAACCGAAGACGACGTTCAAGGTCGGCGACGTGGTGCGGGTCCGGCTGACCGCGGATCTGGCGAACGAGGCCGATCACCTGATGCTGTCGGACGTGCTGCCGGCCGGGTTCGAGGCGCTCAACGCGCGGTTCGCGACCACCGGCGGCACGGTGGTGCAGACCTCGGAGTGGGGCACCTACCGCGAGCTACGCGATGACCGCGTCAACTTCGCGTCGAAGTACAGCTCGAACGGCCGCTACGTCCACGAGTTCCAGATCCGCGCGATCGCCGCCGGCCGGTTCGTGCGGCCGCCGACCGTGGCCGAGCAGATGTACGAGCCGGCGATCAACGCGCAGACCTCCGCCGACGTCATCGAGATCAAGGCCCCGTAACGTGCGGCTGCGGAGTGGGGCGCAGCGGGTGTGGGCGATCGTCCGGAGCCGGCGGCTGCGCTGGCCGCGCCGCGCGGTGGTCGCCGTTGCCGGTGCGTGGCTGGCGGCGGCGTGCGCGTGGTGGATCGCGATCCGGACCGGCGAGTTCCCGCGCGCGTGGCTCGATGCGTCGTCGGCCACGTCGCTGACCGTGGTCGACGCCGGCGGCCAGACCTTGCGCCAGGAGGCGACCAGCGCCGGGCTGCGCGAGCACTGGGTCGCGCTCGAGCAGATCTCGCCGTACCTGATCGACGCGACGCTCGCCTCGGAGGACAACGAGTTCTACGATCACGGTGGCGTCGACTGGACCGCGATGGCGCGCGCGGCGTGGCTCGACCTGCGCGGCGGCGGGATCGAGTTCGGCGGCTCGACGATCACGATGCAGCTGGTCCGGCTGACCGCGAGCACCCGGCGCAGCCTCGCCGGCAAGCTGCGCCAGATCGTGCTCGCCGGCCGGCTCGAGCGCGCGCTGACCAAGCGCGAGATCCTCGAGCAGTACCTGAACCGCGTGTACTACGGCAACGGCGCGTGGGGCGCCGAGCAGGCGGCGCGGATCTACTTCGACAAGCACGCCGCCGAGCTGTCGATCGGCGAGGCCGCGACGCTCGCGGTGATCCCGCGCGGCCCGACGTTCTACGATCCGTTCCGCGAGCCCCGGCGGGTCACCGATCGGCGCGATCACATCCTGGCGCTGATGGCGGACCACGGCTACCTGTCGGCCGCCGACCGCGCGCTCGCCGAGCGGATCCCGATCGATCTGTCGCACACCCGGATCGGGTTTCGCGCGCCGCACTTCGTCGAGATGGTCAAGCAGCGGCTGCCGCCGGCGTTCCAGCGCGGCGCCGTGGTCCACACCACGCTCGACGGCGATCTGCAGCAGCACCTCGAGGTCGCGCTGGTCAACCACGTGCGCCACCTCGGCGGCCGCAACGTCGGCCAGGCGGCGCTGATCGTGCTGCGCAACGCCGACGGCGCGATCCTGGCGCTGGTCGGCTCGAAGCGCTACGCCGACCACGCGTTCAACGGCGTCACCGCGCGGCTGCGGCCGGGCTCGACGCTCAAGCCGTTCGTCTATGGCGCCGCGTTCGAGGCCGGCGACACCCCGGCGACGATCGCCGACGACGTGATCCTGGCCGAGGACACCCACCAGCCGTACACCAAGGACGTCCGCAGCCACGGCTTCGCGCGCTACCGCGAGTCGCTCGCCGGGTCGTACAACCTGTCGGCGGTCCACACCCTGCAGCGGGTCGGGATCGCCACCGTGCTGCGCAAGCTGCGCGCGGCCGGGCTGACCACGCTCGATCGGCCCGACGATCAGTACGACTGGGGGCTCGCGGTCGGCAACGCCGAGGTCCGGCTGATCGATCTCGCCGCCGCGTTCACCACGTTCGGCCGCGGCGGCCGGCCGATCGCCCCGCGCGCGATCGAGCTGGCGCAGCGCCCCGATGGCACGACCTGGCGCGAGCCGGTGGTCGAGCGCGACCGCGTGTTCTCCGAGGAGATCGCCTACCTGGTGTTCGACATCCTCGATGACCCCGACGCGCGCAAGCCGATGTTCGGCGACCGCGTGCCGCTCGAGCTGCCGTTCCCGGTCGCGCTCAAGACCGGCACCACCAAGGCGTACACCGATCTGTGGGCGATCGGGGTCACCCGCGAGTACACGGTCGGCGTGTGGGCCGGCAACTTCGACGGCTCGCCGACCCACCGCGTGATGTCGGTCGAGGGTGCGACGCCGCTGGTCCGCGCCGCGTACACCGCGATCGCCGCCCGCTACGGCGATCCGACCGCGCCGCCGCGGCCCGACGCGATCGTGGCCGCCGAGATCTGTCCGCTGTCCGGCAAGCGGCCGGGACCGTACTGCGAGCACCACAAGCGCGAGCTGTTCATCACCGGCCACGTCCCCGAGGCGACCTGCGACTGGCATCAGCTGGTGTGCGGCGTCCCCTCGGTGGTCTATCCCGAGGCGCTGCGCGGGTGGACCGAGTTCTACGGCCGGCCGGCGCCGCCGGTGTGCGGCCCGCACGAGGCGACCGGGCCGATCGCGATCACCAGCCCGGTCGACGGTGCGCACTTCGTGCTCGAGCCGCACCGCGCGCCCGAGACCCAGCGGCCGCCGCTGGTCGCGCTGCCCACCGTGCCCGATCTGCGGTGGACGATCGACGGCGAGCCGGCCGAGCGCTGGATCCCGACCCCGGGCACGCACCAGGTCGTCGTCGCGCGTGGTGCGACGACCGACGCGGTCCACATCACCTACGAGTGAGCCGGTGCCGCGGTGTCGTGAATCGCGACACCGCAAGTGCGGTCGCGGCGTCCGGCGCGCCGGCACGCGCGCTGCAACTCGAGCTCGGCGATGCACGCACACTGGCTCGTCCTGGGATGTCTGGCCTGCGGCTCGCCGCACGCGGTGAACGATGACGGCGCGGGCGGCGATGCGACCGCCGGCCCGGACGTCGGCGCCGGCGATGCCGACGCCACCTCCGAGGTCGTGCCCGCCGGCCAGCTGGAGCTGATCGTCGGCGCGCGCGACGGCAGCACCGCGCACGCCCCGGCGGACTGGCCGGTGGCGGCGGGGCCGTGGAA
>DATBBB010000470.1:0-17807 GCA_036271215.1 Kofleriaceae bacterium
ATCCGGATCGCACGCCTCGGGATCGAGCGGCGCGCCCTGGTATTGCTCGCCGAGCCGCCACAGCTCTTGGGTCATGCGGCAGGGGTACCACGCCGCGCGCCGCGTCGACCGGCACAGTTGCCCCGCGCAAACTGTCCCACCGCGCGCAACCGGCGCTGTCCCCCGGACGCGCTCGCATGCTCGCGCTAGACGGCTACTTGTCCGGCGCCGCGGGCTCGTGGTCGTGCGCGGGCTCGCCGGCGCCGCCGGCCTCCATCACCTGGTGAAAGCTCTGGTGGACGTGCTCGAACGCGGATTCGAACCCCGCCGCGTCGTGGGCCTGGCACGCGGTGTCGAGCTCGGTCACCGCGGCGACCAGCCGCTTGCCGCCGGCGGTCCAGGTCGGGCTGTCGGCGCCCTTGGGCGGCGCCGCGTCGAGGATCGCCGCCGCCTCGGCGTGGAACCGGCCGCTCGCGCCGCACGTGTCGGCCATGCGCCGCGGCGTGTGCTCGGCGTGCCAGCGCGGCGCCAGCGTGTCGTGGAACCGCTGGATCTCGGGCGGCATCCCCGCCATCTCGCCGGTCGCCGCCGGAGCGCCCGCGGGCGTCACCGGCGCGCGGCCCTCGGCGTGCGGCTGGCCACCGCGCGCCATCTCCACCGGCTCGGTGCTCGAGCCCGGCTGTGCGCCGCCGCCACACGCGAACGCGCCGAGCACCCCACCAAGCGTCCCGACGACGACTCCGCGCAGCACTGTGTTCATCCTCGCGCTTTCGCACGCGCCACGCCGGGTGTCAAATACCACCCATGCAGTTGCTCGTGATCCGTCACGCCGTCGCGCACGATCCCGATCCCGGCGTCGATCCCGGCGTCGATCCCGGCCTCGGGCCCGGCCGCGGGCCCGGCCGCGGGCCCGGCCACGACGACACCGCGCGCGAGCTCACCGAGGCCGGCAAGGCCAAGCTGCGCCGCGCCGTCCGCGGCCTGCGCGCCCTCGACGTCCGGCTCGACCGCGTGTTGACCAGCCCGTGGAAGCGCGCCGCGCAGACCGCCCGGCTGCTCGATCCGATCGCGAGCGGCGAGCCGATCGCGACCGAGCTCCTGACCCAGAAGCCGAACGCCGAGCTGCTGGCGCTGATCGCCGAGCGCCAAGATCCCACCGCGGTCGTCGGCCACGAGCCGTGGCTCGGCGAGCTCGCCGCGTGGCTCGCGTTCGGCGACTCGAAGCACGGCGACGCGCTGCGGATCAAGAAGTCCGGCGTGGTGTGGCTCGAGGGCACCCCGATCCCCGGCGGCATGCAGCTCCACGCCCTGCTCCCGCCAAAGCTGCTGCGCGCGCTCGCCGGCGCGTAGTACAGATAGCCATGACCGTAGATGCCGAGACCGAGCCGGTGTGCACCGCCGGCGACACACCGGTGATCAGCGTCGTGATCGAAGGCCGGGTCCGCGACATCGGCGGGTTCCCGGTCCGCCGCACCCTGCCGTCCGGACTGCGCCGCTCGGTCGGGCCGTTCATCTTCGTCGATCACATGGGTCCGGCCCAGCTCGCGCCCGGCCAGGGCATGGACGTCCGGCCGCACCCGCACATCGGGCTCGCCACGCTGACCTACCTGCTCGACGGCGAGATCATCCACCGCGACAGCCTCGGCAGCACCCAGGCGATCCGGCCCGGCGACGTCAACTGGATGATCGCCGGCCGCGGCGTCGCGCACTCCGAGCGCACCGCGCCCGAGGTCCGCGCCCGCGGCAGCCGCACGCTCGGGCTCCAGACCTGGATCGCCCTGCCGCGCGATCAGGAGGCGATGGCACCGGCGTTCGAGCACCACCCGCACCACACGCTGCCGCTGGTCGAGCGCCCCGGCGCCACCCTGCGCGTGGTCGCCGGCACCGCCTACGGCCAGACCGCGCCGACCCGCGTGCTGGCCCCGACGCTGTTCGTCCACGCCGCGCTCGACCCCGGCGCGACGCTCGCGATCGACGACGGCCACGCCGAGCGCGCGGTCTACGTGATCGACGGCGAGATCGAGTGCGACGGCAAGCCGTTCACCGCGGCCACGATGCTGGTGCTCCACCCCGGCGCCGACGCCGCGATCTGCGCGCGCACCGCGGCCAACGTCATGCTGCTCGGCGGCGCCCCGCTCGACGGCCCGCGCCACATCTGGTGGAACTTCGTGGCCTCGGATCGCGATCGCATCGAGCAGGCCAAGGCCGACTGGCGCGACGGCAAGTTCGCCAAGGTCACCGGCGACGAGGTCGAGCTCGTACCGCTGCCGGAGCACTGAACGCGTCAGCGCAGCGCGCGCAGCTGGCGGGCGCGCCGCAGATCGTTGACCGCGCGGCCGATGTGCTCGTCGTGGAGCACCAGCTTCGACAGCGCGCCGGTCGTGATGCCCAGCCGCTGCGCGGTCGCGGCGATCTCGAGCTCGCCGGCGACCAGGAGGTCGAGCAGCTCGGCGATCGCGGCCCAGAACTCACCGGTCAGCCGGGTCTTGGCCCCCAGCGGCGCGGTGCCGCCCGCCACCAGCGCGGCCAGCCGGCGCGATGCCGCGTAGCCCTCGAGCGCCACCGGCTCGCGGACCTCGAGCGCGATCGCCTGGCGCAGCCGGCGCACCGCGTGGAGCTTGTTCTCGGCCTGCGACCGGCTGTCCTCGCCGATCGCCGATACACCCGACAGCTTGTGGCGCAGCCGGACCGCGCTCTCGGTCTTGTTGCGGTGCTGGCCGCCCGGCCCCGACGCGCGATAGCGATCGACCTCGGACTGCGCGATCAACGCCTCGTCGCTCGCGAGCAGGTAGTCGGCGCGCGCCACGGGACCGATCATGCACCGGGCGGATCGGCTTGTCTGCGGCACAGCTGCGACGGATGTGCGATTGTCAGGGGGTGGGACGTCCTCCTTTGCGCGAGCCGACCACGGCGAACCCGCCCCGGGGCGAGGCGCTGGTCGGCTCGTCGATCGCCGGTGGCAAGTACCAGATCATCCGCGTGCTCGGCGAAGGTGGGATGGGAACGGTCTACCAGGCGCTGCAGCCGGCGATGAACCGCATGGTCGCGCTCAAGCGGATCCGGCCCGAGATGGTGACCAAGCCCGACACGGTGCCGCGGTTCCACAAGGAGATGATGATCACCGCGCAGATCGAGCACCCGAACACGATCCGGGTCTACGACTTCGGCGACGACAACGGCCAGCTCTACCTGGCGATGGAGTTCCTGACCGGGGTCTCGCTGCGCCAGGTGATCGACCGCAAGAAGCCGATGGAGGCGGCCCGGCTGGTCCGGATCGGCAAGCAGGTGGCCAACGCGCTCGGCGCGATCCACGGCCACGGCGTGGTGCATCGCGATCTGAAACCGGACAACGTGATGCTGCTCGACAGCTACGGCGAGCGCGACTTCGTGAAGGTGCTCGACTTCGGGATCGCCAAGGTGCTCGACGAGCAGATCGCGCTCACCCTCAAGGGCCAGCCGGTCGGCACGCCGACGTACATGGCCCCGGAGCAGGCGATGGGCAAGCCGGTGGAGCCCAGGACCGATCTCTACGCGCTCGGTGTGATGCTGTACCAGATGGCGACCGGCCGGGTGCCGTTCAACGCGCCGTTGACCCAGGTCATGCTGCTGGCGCACGCACACACGCCGCCGGTCCCGATCCTCACGCTGGCGCCGAACCTGCCGCCGCCGCTCGCCGCGCTGATCACCCAGCTGCTCGAGAAAGATCCGGCCGCCCGGCCGGCGAGCGCGGCCGAGGTCTCCGCCCGGCTGGACCGCTGCTTGCCGGACGCGCGGCAGGTGTGGCGAACCTGGGGCCCGCCGATCCTGGCGCTGCTGATCGTCGGCGCGGTCCTCGCGTACGTCCTGTCGATGTGATCGCTAGTTCGCCTGCGCCGGGGCATCCGGCGCGCGGGTCGCGGCATCGGTCGGCTCGAGGTAGACGTCGACCCCGGCGCGGTCGCCGGCGCGGCCGTACTCGACGCGCGAGACGCCCTCGCCGAGCGCGCCGACCAGCTTGCCGAGCCGGGCGTCGACGGCGACCTTGGCATCGCTGCACATCCGCTGGATGTCGTCGATCGCGATCCCGGGCAGCAGCGCGCCGATCCGCGTGATCTTGCCGCCGCGGATCCGCAGCGACAGCGCGAACTGCGGCGACGTGATCGTCCGCAGCCCGGCGACGAACGCCGGCTCGAGCGGCCCGCCGGTGAAGTCGGCGAACGCCGCCGACAGCGCGGTGACCTGGTCGTCGACCGTGGCGCCCGGGATCGCGAGCTCGACCTCGGAGAACGCCGCGTCGCCGATCGACTGGGTGAACCGCTCGATCCGCTCCACGCCGTGGTCCTCGACCCACTTCTTGATCTGGTACTTCGCCTCGTGGGTGCCGAACATCGGCTCGATCTTCGACCACGGCTGCGGATCCCAGAAGTGCCAGCCGGTGGTGACCTTGCCACCCCACACGCCGATCCACGATCCGACGAGCTTGGGCTCGAGGTGCTCGCCGATCTGATCGAGCAGGCCGGCGTCGCTCTTGGCGATGTTGCACAGCTTGAAGTAGTCCGCCATCTTGGGGACGAACCCGAGCGGCGCCCCCCACGCGCCCCACCAGACCCGGCGCAGATCGCTGCCGAGCATCGCGAGGTAGCTCACCGCCTCGCCGTTGGGCATGTCGGGCGGCATCGGCAGGTGCTCGAGCCAGCGGTCGAGGTGGATGTCCATCCACTCCTCGACGATCGCCAGCTGCGACAGGCCGATCTGTAGATTCAGCCGGACCGAGAGCGCGCGCTGAAGCGCGAGGTCGAGCGAGCTCATCGCATCAACGGTAACACGTCGATCGCGCGGATCACCGGCTGCCGAGGCCGGTGGGTTCGTTCTTGATCCGCGGGAGCAGCATCACGAAGTTGCACGGCTTGAGCCGATGATCGAGCTGCGGGATCAAGATCTGCTCGATGCCGGTCTTCACCCCACCCGACGACCCGGGCAGCAGGAACACGTAGGTCTGGCCGCACAGCGCCGCCTCGGCGCGGCTCTGGATCGTGGACGTCCCGATCTCCTGAAACGACAGCCAGCGAAACAGCTCGCCGAACCCGGGGATCGACTTGGAGATCAGCGGCGCCAGGGCCTCCGGCGTGACGTCGCGCGGCGTGACGCCGGTCCCACCGGTGGCGATCACGACATCCACGCCGGGGTCGGCGATCCACTGCGCGAGCTGGGCGCGGATCGACAGCTCGCCGTCCTTGACGATCGTGCGCGCGACGATGTGATGGCCGACCTCGGCCAGCCGGTCGGCGATGTACTTCCCCGAGGTGTCGGTCTCCAGGGTCCGGGTGTCCGAGACCGTCAGGACCGCGACGTTGACTGGGATGAACAGGGGATCCATCTCGTCATCTTAGCTCGCTGACTTTCATAGTGTCATCATCGAGTTACGGACCAACAACGCGTTGCGTTAGAAACTGTCATCGGGGCGTCACTGCACTGTGACGCGCTGCGTCTTAAGATGCCGCCATGAAGGAGACACCGATGGTCACCCAGAAGATCGACTCCCCGAGCATCCGTCATGGCGTCCTGCCCGGCGTGGTCCACCTCGCGATCGACGTCGCCGACAAGAGCCAGTCCACCGCGCTCGCCGTGCTGCAGGATGCCCGGGTCGAGCTCCGCACCGCGGTCGACCACGGCCTCGAGCTGGCCGAGAAGCTCACCGCGGCCGCCTTCCGGTTCAGCCGCAAGGCGGTGCAGCGGGTCGACGATGCCGCGGCCGAGACCCTGACCGGCGCCGAGCGCGTGCTCGGCAGCGCCGTCAAGTCGGCGCGCGAGACCACCGTCGCGGCCGCGCAGCTCGCGACGACTGCAGTGGCCGGCGTCGCGGCGTCGGCACCGGTATCGGCGCAGGCCTAGGCGCAGGCCTAGGCGACGAAATATCGGATCTCGAGCTGGCCCCGAAGAGGGCGTGTGGTAGGATAATCGTAGGATGAAGGTCAAGGCGTCTATCACACTATCCAGCGAGGTCCTGGAGGCCATCGATGAGCTGGCCAAGTCGTCCAACCGATCCGAGGTCATCGAGCAAGCGCTCCGCGACTTCCTGGCCGCCCGGGCCCGCGCCGCCCGCGATGCCCGGGATCTCGAGATCATGAACAAGCACGCCGATGCGTACAACCAGGAGACCGCAGACCTGCTGAGCTACCAGCCCTGGATCGAGCTTGGCGAGTAAGCGCTATGTCGTTCCGGTCGTCCCGCCGCTGCGGTTTCAGGACAGCGGCGGCAAGCGGGGCGGCGGCTCCGAGATCCGGCGCGGCCACCTGTACCGGGTCAGGCACCCAAGCGGCGATGCCAAGCGCAGCCGCGTGGTCGTCGTCGTCAGCCGCGGCGCGCACCTGGCGTCGCGGTTCTCCACGGCGATCTGCGCGCCGGTGTACACCCAGCGCGGTGGCCTGGCGAGCGAGGTCGAGGTCGGCCCCAACGAGGGGCTCAAGCACGCCTCGGCGATCCTGTGCGACGTGCTGACCAGCTTCCCGCGCACCCAGCTGACCGACTACGTCGGCTCGCTCGGCCCGGCCAAGCTCGCCGAGCTCACGCAGGCCCTGCGGGTCGCGCTCGAGATCGAATAAGCCGCGGCGCCGGCCGGCGTCACACCACGAGGTTGACCAGCCGGCCCTTGACGTAGATCGCCTTCTTGATCGGCTTGCCGGCGATGAACGACTGGACCTTGGCGTCGGCCTGCGCCGCCGCGAGGATGTCGGCCTCGGCGGCATCCGGCGCGACCTCGACCTGGCCGCGCAGCTTGCCGGCGACCTGCACCGCGATCACCATCAGGTCGCGCGCGAGCTTGGCCTCGTCGTGCGCCGGCCACGGTTCGTAGGCGATCGTCGTGGTGTGACCGAGCCGCTGCCACAGCTCCTCGGCGAGGTGCGGCGCGAACGGCGAGAGGATCTTCACGAACATCTCGAACCACGCGCGCGGCACGCTCGGTGCCTTGGTCGCCTCGTTGACGAACACCATCATCTCGGCGATCGCGGTGTTGAACCGCAGATCCGCCACCGCCTGGGTGACCTTCTTGATCGCCGCGTGCAGCGCGCGCTCGAGCTCGCGGTTGTCGGCCGCCGCGTCCGCGCTGACCTTGGCGATCAGCGCGTCGGTCTCCGGATCGACCAGCAGCCGCCACACCCGATCGAGGAACCGCCGGGTCCCCGAGACCCCCGAGGTCTCCCACTCCACGCCGTCCTCGAGCGGCCCCATGAACAGCTCGTAGAGCCGCATCGCGTCGGCGCCGTACTGCGCGGCCATGTCGTCCGGGTTGACGACGTTGTACCGGCTCTTCGACATCTTATCGAGCTTGGTCTCGACGACCTCGTCGGTGCCCTTGACGTACCAGGTCGCCGCGCTGATCCGCGCGAAGTTGTCGGCCGCCGGATCGACCCCGGCGCCGTCGCGGTTCTCGACCTCGTCGGGGCCGTGGTACTTGCCGCGCGCGTCGCGGAACGACGTGTTGTGGATCATGCCCTGGTGGAACAGGCGCTGGAACGGCTCCTTGGTCGAGACCAGGCCGGCGTCGTACAGGACCTTGTGCCAGAACCGCGCGTAGAGCAGGTGGAGGGTCGCGTGCTCGGAGCCGCCGACGTAGAGGTCGACCGGCATCCAGTACTTCTCCTCGGCGGCGTCCCACGCGACGTCGTCGCGGTCCGGCGACAGGTAGCGCAGGTAGTACCAGCACGAGCCCGCCCACTGCGGCATCGTGTTGGTCTCGCGCAGCGCCGGCTGGCCGGTCTCGCGGTCGATCGTCTTGCGCCACTCGGTCGCGCGGGCGAGCGGCGGCTTGCCGTCGGGAGTCGGCTTGTACTCGTCGATCTGCGGCAGCTCGACCGGCAGCTCGGACTCGGGGACGACCTTGACCGTGCCGTCGCCGAGCTCGATCATCGGGAACGGCTCGCCCCAGTAGCGCTGGCGCGAGAACAGCCAGTCGCGCAGCTTGTAGCGCACGCTGGCCGACCCGAGGCCGCGCTCGGCGAGCCACGCGATCACCTTGGTCTTGGCCGCTTCGTTGCCGAGCCCGTCGAGGAACTCGGAGTTGACGTGCGGGCCATCGCCGGTGAACGGCGCGACCTGGACGTCGGTGCCCGCGGGGCCGCGCACGACCTCGACGATCGGCAGCCCGAACTTGCGGGCGAACGCGTGGTCGCGCTCGTCGCCCGCCGGGCACGCGAACACCGCGCCGGTGCCGTAGCTCGCGAGCACGTAATCGGAGATCCAGATCGGGATCTGCGCGCCGTTGACCGGGTTGACCGCGAACGCGCCGAGCGGCACGCCGGTCTTCGGCGCATCGGCAGCCTCGGTCAGCCGGTCGCGCTCGCTGCGCTTGCCGACCTGCTCGCGGTACGCCGCGACCGCCGCGCGCTGGGCGGGCGTGGTCAGCGTGTCGACCAGGGCATGCTCGGGGGCGAGCACGACCCAGGTGCCGCCGAACAGCGTGTCCGGCCGGGTGGTGAACACCGTGATCGACTCGCTCGAGCCCGCGACCTTGAACACCACGTTGGCGCCGATCGACTTGCCGATCCAGTCGCGCTGCGCCTTGTACGTGCCGACCGGCCAGTCGAGCGTGTCGAGATCCTCGGCGAGCCGATCGGCGTACTCGGTGATCTTCATCATCCACTGCCGGAGCAGCCGCTTCTCGACCGGATCGCCGGTCTCGATGTACTTGCCGTCGTGGACCTCCTCGTTGGCGAGCACGGTGCCGAGCGCGGGGCAGAAGTTGACCGCGACCTCGGCGCGGTACGCCAGGTTGCGCTTGAACAGCACCTCGACGATCCACTGGGTCCACTTGTAGAACCGCGGATCGGAGGTCGCGAGCTCGCGGGTCCAGTCGTACGACAGCCCGAGCTTCTGCAGCTGGCCCTTGAACGTGGCGATGTTGCGCGCGGTGATCACCGAGGGGTGCTCGCCGGTGCGCTCGGCGCGCCGCTCGGCCGGCAGCCCGAAGCTGTCCCAGCCCATCACGCGCAGTACGTTGAACCCCATCATCCGCTTGGCGCGCGCGACGACATCGGTCGCCGTGTAGCCCTTGGGGTGGCCGACGTGCAGGCCATCGCCCGACGGATACGGGAACATGTCGAGCACGTAGTACTTGGGCCGCGTGCGGTCGGCCGGGGTCTTGAAGGTCTGTTCGCGATCCCAGAACGCCTGCCACCTGGCGTCGATGATCGAATGCGGGAAGCCTGCCATGACGGTTCGCTGTTCTGCCGCGCCCTACGCGTTGAGGGCGGCGGTGATTCGCTGGGTGATGTCGTCCGGATTACCGACGCCGTCGACGCGGCGCAGGATGTTCTTCGATAGATAGAACGGGATGATCGGCGCGGTCTCCGAGTGATACTTCTGGATCCGCGTCGAGACCGCCTCGACCGTATCGTCCTTGCGGTGGACCAGCCGATCGGCGACCTCGGCCGGCGGCGGGTTGTACTTGAGGTGGTAGATCGTCCCGGTGTCGGGATCGGTGCGGCGGCCGCACGCACGCTCCTCGAGCAGCGCATCCGGCACCTCGATCAGCACCACGGCGTCGAGCTCGAACCCGGCTGTGACCATCGCGGCGTCGAGCGCCTCGGCCTGCGGGCGGGTGCGCGGGAAGCCGTCGAGCATGAACCCGGCGCCGCAGTCGGGCTTGGCGATCCGCTCGAGGATCATGCCGATCACGACCTCATCGGGCACCAGCTTGCCCTGCTTCATGAACCGGTCGGCTTCCTGGCCCAGCGCCGTACCTTCCTTGACCGCGGCGCGCAGCATGTCGCCGCTCGAGATGTGGGGGATCCGGAACGTGTCGATCAGCCTGGCAGCCTGCGTGCCCTTCCCAGCACCCGGAGGTCCGACGAGGATCATGCGCATAGATCGGCATCCAAGCACGCGCACCGGCCCCGCGCAATTGCCGGGGCGGCTCTAACCGGCGGGGTTGCGGATCATCTCGAGGTGCGGGATCCCGTCCTCCACGAACGGCTCGCCGACCCGGCAAAATCCGAGCTCACCGTAGAACTTCTCGAGGTGAGCTTGCGCACCGATCCGGACCGGGCTGTCGCCCACCGTATCGAGCGCGCGGCGCACCAGCTCCCGGCCCAGGCCGGTGCCGCGCGCCTCGGGTGCCACGACGATCCGGCCGAGCCCGACCTCGGCGAATTTCTCGCCCGCCGGCAAGATCCGGAGGTAGGCGCGGATCGCGGTCGGGCCGGCCGCCGGGTCCTCGGCCCACAGGTGGCGCGACGCCGGGTCGTGGCCATCGGCGTCGAGGTACACGCAGGCCTGCTCGACGATGAACACCCGCTCGCGCAGCGACAGGATCGCGTAGAGCTCGGCGATCGACAGCTCGTCGAAGCCGCGGTCGTGCCAGCGCAGCGTCACGCGACCACGGTAGCGTGAATCACATCGCGCGGGGTGCTCCGGGCCGGCAGATGCGATACGGTCGTCCGCGTGCGCTCCGTGTGCGTATACCTGTCGTCGTCGGCTGGCCGGCCCGCCGATGTCGTGGCGATCACGGCGCTGGGCCGCGAGCTGGCGGCGCGCGGGCTGACCCTGGTCTACGGCGGGGCGCGGCGCGGGCTGATGGGGGTGCTGGCCGACGCGGTGCTCGCCGCCGGCGGCCGGGCGCTCGGAGTGATCCCCCAGGCCCTGGTCGACCGCGAGATCGCGCACACCGGGCTGACCGAGCTCCACGTGGTCGACACGATGCATCAGCGCAAGGCGATGATGTTCGAGCTGTCCGACGCGTTCGTGGTCGCCCCCGGTGGGATGGGCACCCTCGAAGAGGCGTTCGAGCAGCTGACCGGGCGCTACCTCGATTACCACCGCAAGCCGATCGTGTTCCTCGACGTTGACGGCTTCTGGCCGCCGCTGGCCGCGTTTCTCGATCACGCGGTCGGCGTGGGTGTGATGAAGCCCGAGGTCCGCGCGCTGTTTCGTATCGCATCGTCGGCGAGCGACGCCCTGGACGCGCTCGCCGTGTGGTAGTTTTCATCCATGTCCTCTCGCGTCGCCGGCGCGGGCCTCGCGCTGATTGCGGCGGCATTACTCGCGGTGTCGATCGCTACGCCGGTGGTGCTGCCCCCGGCGCTATCGCTGTTTGCCGGCCACCCGACCGTCAAGGAGCACGTGCGTGAGACCCAGGACATGTACGTCGGGCTCTACGAGGCGCGGCTGTGCAACAGCGGCGGCGACGGCACCTGCAAGTCGGGCGAGGCCGATCGCCGGGTGTTCCGCTTCATCGGATACGGCGAGCTCGGCGCGACCGGCCTCGGTGTGTTCAGCTTGGTGCTGCTCGGGGTACTGACGCTCAAGAAGAGCGAAGGCCGCAAGGGCGCGGCCAAGCTGGTCCGGATCGCCAACGCGATCGGGCTCGCCGGCGCCGTGGGGCTGATCGCGCTCGGCCCGTTCAGCGCGGCCGCGATCCCGCTCGGCCTGGGGATGATCTTGCACGGGGCGGGCCTGGTCGGCGGGATCGTCGCCAGCGCGGTCGCCGCGAGGCCGCCGCCGCCGCTCAAGCTGCGGTCGCAGCCGGTCGCGGTACAATCCCCGCCGCCGCACCTGCACGGCCAGCACCCGCACGGCGCCGGTGCACATGGCGCGCATGGGCCGGCGCCGCTCGACATGCAGGCGATGTTCAGCGAGGACCAGATGCGCCCGAGCGGGCTTGGCCCCGAGTCGCGCCAGCGCGGCCGCCGGACCGACCCGCCGCCGTACGGCGATCACGGGGCCGCGGATCCGTTCGCGGCGACGCAGAGCCACCAGAGCCACCCCGGGATGCAGGCCGGGATGCAGAGCGGCGCCGAGCGGCCGCTGTTCTCGTCGGCGCCGCAGCTGCGCCCGCTGTACGACGCCACGCCGATGCAGGGCGGGACCGGCGGCCTGATGCCGATCGAGCGGCCGATCCTGCCGTCGCGGGCGCCGACCCCGGTGCCGCGCGCGATGTATGAGGTCGACATCGACGTCGAGCCGTCGATGATGGCGCCGCTGCCGTCGTCGCCGTCGCAAGCGGCGATGCCGGCGCCGATGCCGATGCCGGCGAACATGGCGCCGCAGCAGCAGTTTCAGGCGCCGCCGCAGCAGCAGTTTCAGGTGCCGCCGCAGCAGCAGTTTCAGGCGCCGCCGCAACAGCAGTTTCAGGCGCCACCGCAGCAGCAGTTTCAGGCGCCGCCCGATCGCATCAAGTCCAAGACCTTGCCGCCGCCGAGCCCACCGCCGCGCAGCAAGCCGATGACCGTCCCGCCGCCGCCCGGACCACGCTCCCAGGCCTCGTACGTGCCGTCGATGCCCGATCGCGAGATGTCGGTCGCCGCGTCACCGGTGCCGGCCGCGCCGCCGGCGTTCCCGCCGCCCGGCATGTCCGACGGCCGGCCCGAGGCGATCGGATCGCCGCCGAACACCGAGCCGACCATGTTCCCGCACCTCGAGACGCCGCTCGCCGCGCCGCCGCCGCCGCTGTCGGCCGTGTCGTCGGAGCTCGAGCAAGATCCGTTCGAGGCGGCGTTCGGGACGCCGGCCTCGCCGTCGTCGCCGTCGATCGATCTACCCACTGATCTGCCCGCCGACCTGGCCGCGGACATGGTCGACCTCCCGACCGGCGCCGCTGCCCCCATCGCCGGCCCCGACCACGCCTCTGCCACGCCCATGGCGGTGCCGCCGTCGCCGAGCCCGGTCGCCCAGCCGCTGCCGATCGCCCCGCCGCCGGCCCTGCCCCCGCCGCCCCGGGCGCACCGCGAGAGCCAGCTACCGCCGCCGCGCCCCGGACGCGACACCCAGGCGCCCAAGCCGGCGCTGCGCGCCGCGGTGCCGATGCCCGCCCGACCCGGCCGCCCTGCGATACCGACCCGGCCGCCGCCGATCGCCGCGCGCAGCGGTCCGCCCAAGGCCACCATCGCCGCGCCGGTAGTCCCGCCGCCGATCATCCCGCCGATCCCGGCGATGCCGTCTGTGGCCCCGGCGCCCCAGACGGCCGCGCAGCGCGCCCCGACCGAGCTGGTCCCCGAGCTCGTCGCCACCCCCGCCCGCGTGCTGGTCGAGATCACCGACAACCTGTCGCAGACCAACGTGTCCGACATCCCGACCGACGACCACGATCCCGGCACGGCCCCGGTCGAGCTCGAGGCCGCCGAGGCCATGTTCGACGACGCCCACGCCGCCGGTCCGCACGACACCGCCGACGCGCCAATTGTCCGCCCGCCGGACAGCGCGCCTTCCAACCCCACCGCGATCGCGTTCCCGGTGCCGATCGCGATCCCATCACCGACCGCGGTCGTCCGCGACCGGCCGATGCCCAAGCTACCGATCTCGACGGCCCCCGACTCGTTGCCGCCCCCCAAGGACACCAAGCAGCAGGCCAGCGGCCCGTCTCCGGCGTGCCCGCAGTGCGAGTCCCCGATGGCCTGGGTCGAGGAGCACCTGCGGTTCTACTGCAAGAGCTGCCGCATGTACTTCTAGCGCTGCCACGCCAGCGCGCGGGACAGGCTCGGCCGACCGAGGTAGCATCCGCCGCGTGGGCACGCTGTACTTGATCCGCCACGGGCAAGCGTCGTACGGCGAGGCCGATTACGATCGGCTGTCGGTGCGCGGCGTCGAGCAGGCCAAGGCCGTCGGCCGGTGGGCCGCGTCCGCCAAGCTCGACGGGTTGTTCGCCGGGCCGCTGCGCCGCCAGCAGCAGACCGCGCAGTACTCCGCCGAGGCCGCCGCCGAGGCCTCTGCCGCTGGACGGCTGCCCGCGCTCGCCACGCTCGACGAGCTCGCCGAGTACCCGGCGTTCGAGATGCTGCAGCACATGGTGCCGCGGCTGGTCGCCGAGGATCCCAAGTTTGCGCAGCTGACCAGCGCGCCCACGCCGCGCCTGCTCGATCAGGCGTTCCAGACCGTCCTGTCCAGGTGGTCGCGCGACGAGTGGGAGGCCGATGGCGTCGAGCGCATCGCCACGTTCGTCGAGCGGATCCGCGCCGGCTTCGATCGCGTGCTGCGCGCGGCGGCCTCGGGTGCCCGGCTGGCCTGCGTGACCAGCGCCGGTCCGATCGGCGTCGTGGTCGGCCTCGTGTTTGGCGCTTCCGCCGAGCGCATGATCCGCACCAGCATCGTGATCCGCAACGCCTCGATCACCGAGCTGCGGTTCCGCAGCCAGGGCTTCGACTGGCAGCCCGACCAGCTGTCGCTGGTCACGTTCAACCACACCGCGCATCTCCCCGAGGAGCTGCAAACCGAACGCTAGCACCCGCTCGTGAACCAGCGCGCCCGAGAAAGCAGGTAGCCATGGACTTCGATCCACCCGAAGCAGTACGGCCGGTCCTCGAACGAATCGAGAAGTTCGTCGCCGATGTCTTGATCCCCGCCGAGCCTGCCGTGCTCGAGCATGGGTTCGCCGCCAGCGTCCCGCTGCTCGCCGAGCTCCGCGCGCAGTGCAAGGCGGCCAAGCTCTGGGGTCCGCAGCTGCCGCACGAGCTGGGCGGCCTCGGCCTGAGCCTGGTCGAGCACGGCCTGGTCTCGGAGCGGCTCGGCCGCACCCCGATCGGCCACTACGTGTTCGGCTGCCAGGCACCCGACGCCGGCAACATCGAGGTCCTCCACAAGTACGGCACGCCCGAGCAGAAGGCCAGGTGGCTCGAGCCGCTCGCGCACGGCGAGATCCGGTCGTGCTTCTCGATGACCGAGCCGGAGAACCCGGGTTCGAACCCGACGATGCTGTCGTGCCGCGCGACCCGGTCGGGCGATCACTACGTCGTCAACGGCCACAAGTGGTTCACCAGCGCCGCCGATGGCGCGGCGTTCGCGATCGTGATGGCGGTGACCGACCCCGAGGCCTCGCCGCACAGCCGCGCGTCGATGATCATCGTGCCGACCGACTCGCCCGGCTTCGAGCTCACGCGCAACATCAAGATCATGGGCGACGCCGGCTCGGGCTACGGCACCCACGCCGAGATCTGGTACCGCGATGTCCGCGTCCCGGTGACCAACCGGCTCGGCCCCGAGGGCGCCGGGTTCCTGATCGCCCAGGAGCGGCTCGGCCCGGGCCGGATCCACCACTGCATGCGGTGGATCGGGATCTGCGAGCGCGTGTTCGACACCATGTGCCGCCACATCACGCGCCGCAAGATCGACGACGAGAAGACCCTCGCCAGCCGTCAGATCGCGCAGGCCTGGGTCGCCGAGGCGCGCGCCGAGATCGAGGCTGCCCGGCTGATGGTGCTCCACACCGCGTGGACGATCGAGAAGAAGGGGTTCTCGGTCGCGCGCGACAACGTCTCGCTGATCAAGTTCTACGTCGCCGACATCATGCTGCGGCTGGTCGACCGAGCGATCCAGCTCCACGGCGCGCTCGGCATCACCAGCGACACGATCCTCGCCCACTACTACGTCCACGAGCGCGGCGCGCGGATCTACGACGGCCCGGACGAGGTCCACAAGATGGCGGTGTCCAAGCGCATCCTCGCGAGGTATTCATGAGCACAGGCGGGTCGCCGACGGAAGACGCGCCCAAGCAGATCCGCCCCGGCGAGGAGCTCGACGTCGCCGCGCTCACCGCCTACCTGGCGCGCGAGCTCGGGCCCGGCGACGTGCGCGTCGAGCAGTTTCCCGGCGGCCACTCGAACCTGACCTACCTGGTCCACCACGGCGACCAGGAGCTCGTGCTGCGCCGGCCGCCGTTCGGCAGCAAGGTCAAGTCGGCGCACGACATGGGCCGCGAGTACACCGTGCTGAGCAAGCTCTCGGCGGTCTACCCGCGCGCCCCCAGGCCGTACGCCTACGAGCCGACCGGCGACGTGCTCGGCGCGCCGTTCTACCTGATGGAGCGCCGGCGCGGCGTCATCCTGCGCAAGGAGGTCCCGGCGGCGATCGCCGGCGACCTGCCGCGCGTCCGCCAGGTCTGCGAGCACCTGGTCGACGCCCTCGTCGAGCTCCACGCCGTCGACTACACCGCCGCCGGCCTCGGCGAGTTCGGCAAGCCCGCCGGCTACATCGAGCGCCAGGTCACCGGCTGGACCAAGCGCTACACCGACTCCCAGACCGACGACCTCCCGGCGCTCACCGAGTCCGCGACCTGGCTCGCCGCCCACCTGCCGGCCGAGGTGGCCCCGGCCCTGATCCACAACGACTTCAAGTTCGACAACGTGATCTTCGACGCCGAGCTGTCGCACATCACCGGCGTGCTCGACTGGGAGATGGCCACCGTCGGCGACCCGCTCATGGATCTCGGCACCGCCCTGTCCTACTGGGCCGAGGCCACCGACCCGCAAGCGTTCTACCAGCTGCCATTCGGCCCCACCATGAAGCCGGGCATGATGACCCGCAACGAATTCGCCGAGCGCTACCTCGAGCGCTCGGGCCTCCGCACCGACCACCTCGTCTTCTACTACGCCTTCGGCCTGATCAAGACCGCCGTCGTCCTCCAGCAGATCTACTATCGCTGGAAGCAAGGCATCACCCAGGACGCCCGCTTCGGCCACCTGATCATGGGCGTCCGCATCCTCTCGGAACAAGCCCGCACCGCGATCCACCGCGGCTCGATCTGACCCGCCGAGCGTCGCATCATCTTCCCGATCGATGCTCCGCTGATCTCGATCCTGTGACCGCGATTTTGCTGCGACCGCGCGGCAACGCGCTATCCTCCTTGTCATGGAGAGCTCGCCACGCCCGCCGAGATGGTCGCGCACATTCGTCGGATGTCGCCCGAGGACCGAGCGTACGTCGAGACGGAGCTCCTGCGTGATGGTTACGAGTCGGGTCGAATGACAGAGGCTCCTTCGGTCATGGACGAGATCATTCGTCGCGCGAACGAAGCCCGTGCTTCGGATGACGGACTATCTCGCGAGGATTCGATCGCTCGTGCTCGGCGCGCCGCGCTAGATGCTCGTCGGCCCTAGTTCGTCGAAGAGATCGACCGCACGCTGGCGCGGATCGAGACGCACGAGAAGTTCGAGGCCGCACCCTTGGTGACATTCGATCATGGGGGTAATTCGCAGGGAGTTCGAAAAATCGCGAAGTTCCGTATGCGCCAAATTCATTACTACAGCGCTGCAGCCTCATTCCAGATCATCTCGATCTCGCGTCGCTGTCACGAGGCCGAGCCGCTGAACAAGAAGTCGTAGCTCGCGGAGTGAGACCGGCCCGGCTGCGCGTAGGATGCGGCGATGCGGATCTGGCCGGTCGTGATCGCCGTGGTCGTGGTCGTCGGAGTGGCCGGGGTGCGGAGCTCGCTGGCGCACGCCGATCCACCGGTGAGCCCGCGGCTGGCCGCGCTCGCCGCGAAGGTCGCCGCGAACCAGCGCGGCGCCGAGGACGCGTTCTGGCGCCAGGTCACCGACGAGGGCACGCCGCTCGTCGAGGACACCGGGGACGCCCGGGGACGCTTGCTGCTGACGTTCCTGTATCGCGCGAGGCCCGATACGCGCGCGGTCGCGATGTACAACGCGCCGGGTGGGATCTACAGCTACGCTCAGCTCGCGCGGCTGCCCGGCACCGGCGTGTTCGCGTACAGCGCGCTGGTCGATCCATCGGCGCGATTCTCCTATGTCCTCGCGCCCGGCGACGATCTCGGCCCGCCCGGCGGCGGGCTCGACGATGTCAATCGCCGTGATTTGCGGTTTCGCCCCGATCCCCTGAACAAGCACCCGTATCACGCCAGGTCGCTGGTCGAGCTGCCCGGAGCGCCGCTGCAACCGCTGCTCGTGCCGCACCGCGACACCGCCACCGGTGAGCTCGTGCGATTCCAGATCCGGAGCAAGGCGCTGCACAACGAGCGCGAGGTCGTGGTGTACAAGCCGCCGGGGTGGGCGGCCACGGGCGGGCCCTACCCGCTCGTGGTGATGTTCGATGGCGCGGCGGCGATCCTCCGGCTCGGTCTGCCGATC
>DATBBB010000471.1:0-17959 GCA_036271215.1 Kofleriaceae bacterium
GGCTGTCGCTGTTCCTGCAGCACGCGAACATCGTCCAGGTCTTCGACATCTCGAAGACGCCCGACAACGCGTACTTCCTCGTCATGGAGTACGTCGACGGGTGCAACCTCAAAGCACTCATCGAGCGCTCCAAGCAGAAGACCAAGCGCATCGAGATCGCGCACTCGATCTACATCATGACCGAGTGCTGCAAGGCGCTGAACTACGCGCACTTCCTCGAGCACCCCGAGACCAACGAACCGCTCGGGATCGTCCACCGCGACATCTCCCCGCCGAACATTCTGCTGTCGAAGAACGGCGAGGTGAAGCTCGTCGACTTCGGGCTCGCCAAGGCGAACACCCAGATCGAGTCGACCGACCAGGGCGTCGTGAAGGGCAAGTTCAGCTACCTGTCGCCCGAGGCGGCGAGCGGCCAGGAGGTCGATCACCGCGCCGACGTGTTCGCGGCCGGCATCATCCTGTGGGAGCTGTTCACCGGCCGCCGGCTGTTCTACGGCGAGACCGACTACCAGACCGTCGAGCTGGTGCGCCAGGCGCGCGTGCCGTCGATCGCCGCGCTCAACCCCGAGGTCGACGCCGAGATCGAGCAGGTGGTGCGCAAGGCGCTCGCCCGCGACCCCGAAGACCGCTACCAGAGCGCCGCCGACCTCGGCGACGCGCTCGCGCAGTTCCTGTTCTCGCGGCGCATGAAGGTCACCGCGCGCGACATCACGACCCTGGTGCGCGACACCCAGGTCGAGATGATGCGCAAGCGCTCGGCCGAGCCCAAGAAGGACTCGCTGATCGACGCGCTGATCCTCGACGAGATGCAGAAGATGACGTCGCTGATCGCCGGCGGCGGTGGGCCGCAGTCGCAGACCACCGAGGGCTCGATGAGCCTCGACCCGAGCCTGTTCGTCAACACGTCGGACTGGGCCAACGAGATGAACATGTCGGGCGGTCCGCCGCCGGTCCGGTCCCAGTCGCGTCCGCCGGCGCGTCAGACCACGCCCAAGCCGAACGCGGCGCCGTCGACCCCGGTGCCCGGCCATGGCGACATCGAGCCGATCGAGCAGATCCTCGAGCCGGATCGCACCGGCGTGCACAAGAACAGCGAGCGCAAGTCACCGTGGCTGCTGATCGCGATCATCATGGTGCTGCTCGCGGCGGGCGCCGCGGTGGTCGTGATGTTCGTGATGAAGTAACAGCTAGCGCAGCGCCTGGAGCTGGCGGAGCGTGTCGCTGCCCGGCGCCAGGTCGCCGACCCGGGTGATCGCGTCCTTCACCAGCGCGGGCTGCTTGAGCTGCGCCGCGAGCGTACCGACCAGCTTCCAGGCATCGAGCGAGTCGGGGTTGTACTCGGCGGCGAGCCGGGCCGACCGCAGCGCGTCGTCCGGAGCCTTGGGCTTGGCGATCTCGGCCGCGAACAGGTACGCCGCGTAGATCGACGGATCCTCGACGACGACGAGCTCGAGCAGCGACTTGGCCTTGGGGTCGTCGCGCTTGAAGTACGCGACCGCCGCGAGCCCGAAGTCGGCCTGGGCGAGCCGGCGCCGCGATGCCTTGTCCTTCTCGAGCGCCGCGCGCGCCGCCTGGTAGACCTTGTCGGCATCGTCGAGCTTGTTGCCGGCAGCGAGGTCGAGCTTGCCGGTGATGATGTCGAGCTCGGGGCGGCCCTTGAGCCGGGTCGCGACCAGCGCGCCGAGCTTCTGGGCGAGCGCGGTCTGCTTGTCGTCGGCCGACACGATATCGGCGGCGAGCAGAAACGTGTCGAGATCACCGCCGCAGGTCTCGAGCGCGCGGCTCAGCGCCTGGGCCGCGCCCGCGGGGTCGGCCCGGCGCAGCGCGAGCCGGGCGCGCTCGCGATCGAGCTGCCAGGCCACCACGTTGGGGGTCTTCTCGGCGAGCGCGAGCAACTCGGCGGCACCCGCGTGGGCACCGACCAGCGAGCGGGCGCGCGCGGTCTCGAGCAGCAGGATCGCCGGGGGGTGATCGCCGGAGTCCTTGAGCAGCTGCTCGAGCATCGTGTGGCCGGTGTTGGGGTCGCTGTCGTCGATCTGGAGCACCGCGGACTCGAGCCGGGCCTCGAAGTTGCCGGTCCGGCTGGCCAGGGCGTAGGCCGTCTTGGCAGCCGGCATGTCGCCGGCATCGCGCTCGATCCGCGCGAGCTCGAGCTGGACCCGGGCCGTATCGGCGCCCGGCCCGACGACCGCGTGCTCGAGCAACCCCCGCGCCTTGTCGCGCGCCGCGGCGTCGCCGCCGAGCCGCTGGATCTCGGCGTACACCGCGAGCATGCCCGCGGTCGCGGTCTTGGGGTTGAACTTGGGCTCGATGCGCTGGCGCGCGTCCTCGACGTTGCCGGCGCCGAGATCGAGCCAGGTCCGCGCGATCAGCGCCGGCTCGTAGCTCGGCAGCTTCTTGAGCGCGGCGTCGAAGTCGGCGCGCGCGCCGTCGACATCGCCGATCGCCTGGCGCGCCAGGCCGCGCACGGTCTGGCCCTTGGGCCACGCCGCCGCGTCGGGGGTCTTGGCGAACAGATCGATCGCGGCGTTCGGCTTGCCGAGCGCGCTCCAGATCTGGCCGAGCGCGGTGCGGGCGCGCCGGCTCGCCGGCCAGGTCTTGAGCGCCAGATCGGCCGCCTTGCGGCCGGTCTCGAGCTCGCCGATCGTGTACAGGGTCTCGATCATCTCCTCGGCGAACCGCTGTTGATCGTTGATCCGGAGCTCGAGCGAGGCCTTGAAGTCGTTGCGCGCCGCGACGAGATCGCCGCGCGCGAAGTCGACCTGGGCCAGCGCGAGATCGGCGAGCGCGACCTGCATCGGCGACACGCCGTGCGGCTGCTCGGCAGCCGGCCGGCCGCCCTCGGCGATCAGCTTGACGAGCTGGCCACGCAGGTCATTGGCCGGGCCGCCGACGACGCGGCCGGCCGCGGTCATCAGCCGGGCCTTCTCGATGGTCGCGGTGGGGTTATCGGCGAACTTTTCGAGCGCGCCGAGCGCGCCATCCCAGTCCGATGCAGCGCCGAGCGAGCGCGCCAGGCCAACGGCATACAGCGGGCGCGGCTCGTGGTCGAGCGCGTGCTTGTGGTCGTCGACCGAGCCCTTGACGTCGCCGGCGAGCAGCCCCGCCTCCCCCGCCACGTAGAGCGCCTCGGCATCGGTCGGCGCGTCCAGCTTGGCGCGCTCGGCCGCGTCGCGCGCCGCCTTGGGGTCGCCCTGCGCCAGCGCGACGTAGGCCGCCGCGAGATCGGCATCGAGGTTGGACTGCCCGGCGAACGGCGCGATCGCCGCCTTGACGTCGGCCGCCGCGCCATCGCCGAACTGGTACGCCAGCACGCCGCGGGCCCGCGCGAGCGCCGCGCGGTTGTCGATGGTCGCCGACGCCTGCGCGATGTTCGAAAGGCTTTCGCGCGCGCCGAGCCAGCCCTGCCAGGTATCGGCGTTGGCGAGCTCGACCGCGTGATCGCGGGCCGCGGCGATCTGCTTGCGCAGCCGCATCGCGCGGATCTGGAACCCGGCAAACACGCCGCCGCCGATCACCGCGCCGCCGATCAGGATCCACACGAAGATCTGGAGCTTCGACCGCTTCCGCATCCCGCTTTTCATGGGCTTGTCACCCGAGGCTTCGCCAACGTAGGCACCCGACGGCACACCGCCAACCGCACCCGGCCCGCCGATCGCCGCGATCCGCGGATCGAGCTCGTGGGCCTGGCGGGTACGCTCGTCGGCCCCGGCCTTGCCCGGATGGTACGGGCCGCCCGGCATCTGACCGGGCATCGGGCCGCCTTGCATCTGACCGGGCATCGGCCCGCCCGGCATCTGACCGGGCATCGAGCCGCCGTACATCGGGCCGCCTGGCATCGGCCGGCCCGGCATCTGGCCGCCAGGCATCTGGCCGCCTGGCATCTGGCCGCCCGGCATCACCGTGGCACGGCCCCACGCCGGCTGGTCGCCGGGCGCGTCGAACAGCGCGTCGACCGCGGCTGCCGATTGTTGCTGGATCGGGTTCAACGCGATGGTCGGCTGCGCGGCGACGAGGCTCGACTGCAGGTGCGGCGGCAGCTGGTTCTGCTGCATGGCCTGCCCCATCGGCCCTCCCATCGGCCCTCCCATGCCGCCGCTCGGCTGTCCCATTGGCATCCCCGGCTGTCCCATCGGCGTTCCCATGGCCGGCTGTCCCATTGCCATCGGCATGCCGCCCGATGACCCCATCGGCATCGCGCCCGGCGAGGCCATGGGCTGTCCCATCGGCATCTGCATGCCACCCGGCGGCATCATCGGTTGCCCCAGGCCGATCTCCGTGCCCCGGCCCGGCATCGGCATCGGCATCGCCGCGGCAGTCGGCAAGGCCGCCGCGACCGCGCTGCGCGGGTTGACCTGCAGCACCGGCGCTACGCTCATGACGTGCGGCTGGCTGGCGATCAGCTGCGCCAGCTGGGGCACCTGCGCCGGCTGCGGCTGGCTGGTGCGCGTGGGCGCGGGCTCCAGCGTCAATGGCCCGGACGGCATCTTCACCGCGTTGCGCACGGCGGTACCGGGGCCCGGCGCCCGCCGGCCATTGCGGCCCTCGGTACGGCCCTCGCCATACCCATCGTCGCGGCCCTCGTTGCGTCCGTCGCCGCGCCCGTCGTTACGCCCGTCGCCGCGCCCGCCGGTACGGCCCTCGTTGTGCCCGCCGTTGCGGCCCTCGTTGTGCCCACCGTTGCGCCCGCCGTTACGTCCGCCGTTGCGTCCCTCCATACGTCCTTCCGGCACCTGCGTCTCGGCGACCTCGAGCATCGCTTCGTCGTCCAGCTCGACGGTGGAGACTTCGTCTTTGAACATGCTCGCGCGCCGGGATTTCTTGCCCGCTGCCGCGGCCGATCGGGTCGAGGGCTGGACCGAGCCGCGCGGCTCATCGCGCGGGGCCAGGACCGGCGCCAGCACAGGTGCCTGGGCAAAGCCCTGGGCGGTGGAGCGCGGTGGCGACGCCGCCGCGGCCCGCGCCGAGCCCCGCGCGATCGGCGGCCCGACGACGTCACCGAAATCGTCCTCGCTCGCCCGCAGCTCGAGGCCCTCGAGCTCGGGATCGACCTCGACAGTGCCGGATCGGTCGCCGACCGCGAGCACGGCCGGCGGCGGGGTCGCATCGGACGGCAAGGTCGTGGGCGGCGGACGCTTCTTGGCGGTCGGCGCGGCGAGCGAGGTCGGCCGGGTGAACTCGCCGCCGGTGTCCTCCTGACCGTCCGGGCCGTCCGGGCCGTCCGGGTCATCGGGCGACGGATCCGCGGCCGGGTAGTGCTTGGTGCTCTGATCGGACGCGGCCGCCGCGTCCTTGGCGATGAAGTTGACCGGCCCCGCGCTCGATGGCGGCGACCGGCCGACCAGCCGCTCGGCCTCGGCGAGCAGCCCCGCGATGTGCGAGTCGGCGAGGCCCTGGCTGCGCAGCTTGCCGAGCACCTCGGTCGCGCCGTGGCCGTCGCCCTTGCGCAGCATCGCCTCGCCCTTGAGCGCCTGGGCGGCGATCGACGCGTGATCGAGCTCGAGCGCGACCCGCATCTCGGCGAGCACCTCGTCGTAGCGCTTGAGCGCGAGCAGGGCCTGCCCCAGCACGACGCGGCCCTCGACCGTGGTCGGACGGCCGAGCAGCCCCAGGCGGCAGACCTTGACGGCCTCCTGGAACTGTCCGGCGCTGACCAGGGTCTGGCCGCGGGTGACGAAGTCGCTCTGCGACACCTGGGCCGGATGTTACCTCGACCCGGACGCCGTCGGTGGATCGATCATGGCATTCCCAGAATTCCCGCGGGCATGCATCCCGTCCGTCCGCTCGCTCGCCGAGCCGCGGTCACCGATCGCCGCGCCGCGCTCGCTCGTCGGCTCCGCGAGCCCCGGCATCTCCGCGCCGCGCAAGCGAGTTTCTTCGACCATCAGCCACGCCTTGCCCTGGCGCTCCCAGCTCTGCACCGCGTGGGTCTCGTGGACCGTGCCCTCCGACGGTTTGTACCAGCTCATCTTGATCTGGACCTTGGCCTCGCGGCTGCCCTTGGGGACCACGCGCACGATGTCGTACTCCGTGATCTTTACGTCGTGCGAGCGCTCGTCCATGTCGTCGGAGAACTGCGAGCGCTCGCGCGGCGGGATCATGCCCGCGGCGACCGTGAACCGCTCCCAGCGCACACCGTCGTTGTACTGCTGGATCGAGTCCTGGAGGTTGGTCTCGCCATGGGCCTGCGACGCGCCGCAGCCGGCGCCGGCACAGCCCAGAGCGAAGATCGAGATCAGCGCAGCTCGCATGGCAGGAGTCCTGGTGAGGAGTGGATCACGACGCCTCCGCAGAGGCGCGCTTCTTGCGGACCGCCTTGATCGCCGCGAGGTCGCGCGCGCCCAGCTCGCGGGTCACGACCAGCACGCCGAGGAACGTGATCCCGACGACGGCGGCCGCGACGAGGGTCAGCAATTTTCCGTGGAACGGCAGCACGCGGCCGACCCCGAACGCCACCGCGGTCGCGATCGCGATCCGGATCACGCTGAGGATCGGCAGGAACGCGCCGAGCTCACGGTGCAGCACCGCACCCGACAGGATCGCGCCGATCAGCATCGCGCAGCTGGTGACGATCGCTGCGACCTGCAGCACGTTGCCGTGATCGGCGGCGATCGGGATCGCGATGTAGTTGGCGACCGTGGCGACCGCGAGCGTGGCCGCCGCGGTGATCACCGCGGGCAGCGTCTTGCCGGCGCCGTTCAGGATCGTACCGGCGATCGCGAAGATCGAGAACGCGACGTTGCCGAGCGCGAGCGCGGTCAGCGCCGGGCCGCCGAGCTGGGCGTAGTCGGGCGCGTAGACCAGGCCGAGGATGTCCGCCGGGTTGGCCGCCATCACGACCGCGATCGCCATCGCGAAGATCAGCGAGTAGCGCGTGGTGACCTCGACGTAGCGCCGGGTGGTCTCGCGATCCTCGGTGAACGTCGAGCGCGACACCAGCGGGAACACGACGAACGTCGCGGCGATGATCGCCTGGTACGGCAGCCGCGCGAGGTTCTGGACCGCGGCGTAGTAGCCGTTCTGGACGTCGGCGAGCACGCTCGGATCGGCGTGGTAGCCCGCCGCGCGCGCCGCCCACGGCACGGCGCGATCGAGCGCGCTGCCGAGCGCGCCGGCGTGCGCCGCATACCACTCGGTGGTCAGCCGCTTGATCAGGATGCTGTCGATGAACATCAGCGCGTTGAACAGCACCAGGTAGAGCGCCACGCCGGCGAAGAACTGGATCAGCGGGCGGACCGGGAGCTGGTCGCCGGGCGCGAGCTTGCCGGGCAGCCCGACCCAGACGATCGCGGCGCACAGGATCACGCCGACCGCGGCGACCCAGCCGCCGATCACCCCGATCACGCCGAACCCGGCGAGCGCCATGCCGAGCAGGCCGGCGACCCGCAGGGTCGCGAACGTCATGTCGAGCCCGGCCTGCTTGTGGAACTGGTGCAGGCCGTTCGCGGTGCCGACGAACACCGCATAGAACGAGTAGCCGCCGACGATCAGGCCCGCGAGCATCAGCGGCGCGGTCTTGGTCATGTCGTGGAGCAGCCACGCGACCAGCGGCGCGGCGGCGATGAAGCCGATCGCGATCACCAGGCCGAGCCGGATGTGCATGCGCAGCCCGGCCTGCTGGACCCGGCGCGCCTTGCCGGGCTCCTGGGCCGCGAACCGCGACACCGTCTGGATCGTCCCGGTGACCAGGACGTTGTTGACCAGCGACGCGATGTTCGAGACCAGGCTGTAGCTGCCGAACGCCGCGCGCGACAGGATCGCGGGCAGCCGGACCTGGATCACCAGGCCGGCGATCATGAAGTAGAACTTGGCGAACGCGATGTAGAGCACGCCGCGGCCGGCGCTGGCCCCGGCGGGCGGCGCGGGCGGCGCGGGCGCCGCGGGCGCCGCAGGCGTCCCGGGCGTTGCAGGCGTCCCGGGCGTTGCAGGCGTCCCAGGCGCTGCAGGCGTCCCGGGCGTTGCAGGCGTCCCGGGCATCGCAGGCGGGTTAGCTGGTGGTGCTTCGGGATCGCTCACGCCGGTATCTGCGCGTAACACGCGGCCCGATGGGGCGCCAACTCCTGGCAGCGCGCGGGCTGGTTCGCGGGCTGCTTATCGATGTGGTTGTCGAAGCCCCGGACGGCGCCAGGTGCCGCGATGACTAGATCACCTCGCGCGGCATCCGGCGCACGCCGACCGCGATCAGCACCCAGGTGATGACCACGAACGCGCCGCCGAGCACCAGGTTGGTACACGATTCGCCGATCCCGACGACCATGTCCGACAGCCGCCCGCCGAACTTGTCCGGGTCCTGGCCGGTCGACACGAAGACCTTGATCAGGCCCGAGCAAAAGCCGGTGACCGACGCGACCAGGATCGCGAACGTCAGCGCGCGCAGGATCGAGAGCCGGTGGGGGTCCGCGCCGCGGGCGAACTGGATCGCGGTCCAGATCATGACCACGCCGATCACCGCCAGGATCCACATGTTGAAACCGCCGAGCCGCATGAAGTTGAGCATCGTTTCCTCCTGGCGGGCAAACGCGGGCGCGCCGCGGGCGTGACAGCCGATCTTGCCGTGCAACCGCGGGCTTTCCGCGCTGTCACGCCAGGCGAGGTGGTGCGTTCTAGTGATGCATGATGACGACGAGCGCGCGTGGGTCGACGGGCTGCGGCGCGGCGACGCCGCGGCGTTCGATCGCGTGTTCGCCGGCTACCGGCGCCGGCTGTACGGCTACCTGGTGCGCATGACGCGGCGCCGCGACGTGGCCGAGGACCTGCTGCAGGAGACGTTCCTCCGGCTCGCCCGCCACGCGACCGCGCTCGCCGCCGACACCCGGCTCGGCCCGTGGCTGTTCACGGTCGCCCACCGCCTGGTGGTCAGCTGGTCGCGCGCCCAGGCGGTGCGCGATCAGCTCGCCGGCGACCTGCCCCACCGCGAGCCGGCCGACCCCGAGCGCTCGCCGCTCGAGGCGCTCGCCGACTCCCAGGCCCAGCTCGCGCTCGAGCGCGCGTTCGCCGCGCTGGCGCCCGCGTACCGCGAGGTCGCGCTGCTGGTCGGGGTCGAGGGCATGCAGCCCGCCGAGGTCGCCGAGATCCTCGGCCACAAGCCCGACGCGATCCGCCAGCGGCTGGCGCGCGCGCGGGCCCAGCTCGCCGCCGCGCTGGGCGATCACGCGCCGGCGTCGTGGAGGATGTCATGACGTCGAGGCCCCCGCAGCCGCCGCAGCCACCGCAACCGCCCCCGCAACCGGATGACGCCGAGCAGCTGTCCGCGCTCGCGCGCCAGCTCGCGATGCCCGACCTCGACGCCGACCGCGCGTCGCGGATCGCGTGGAGCGCGCGCCAGGACGTCGGCCGCGGCCTGTCGCCGTGGCGGTTCGTCGAGCCGGTGGTCGCGGCGGCGCTGGTGACCAGCTACTTCATCTGGGCGCTGCTGCGGATCTACGCCGCCTGGCGGTAGCGGGCCGCGGAACCAGCCGGCGAACCACGGCCGACCTCGATCCGGCTCGCCGGCTCGAGCGTTCAGGTCCTGGGGCGGGTCACGACCAGGTGCGCCTGCTTGTCCTTGTCGACGTAGCCGAACCGGAACGGCAGGCGGCGGGTCTTCTGCGACTTCCACAGCGCGACGAACGCGTCGTCGTGGCGGTTGTCCTGCGCGCTCTCGAGGAACGCGCCCTCGAAGTGGCCGTAGGTCTCCTGCACCATGCCGGCCGGCCTGGCGAACGTCGGCGGGATGCCGGTCGAGTCCGACAGCATCCACTTGAGGTGGCCGAGCAGGTAGCCGCGCATCACCGAGAAGTCGTCGCGGTAGAGCAGGTAGCTCGCGCCCTTGACCAGCACCGTGACCGGGCCCTTCTGCTCGAGGTGGCGGATGACCTCGGGGTGCTTGCCGAGGTAGGGGTCGCCGAGGTTCCAGCCGATGTGGCGGTGGATCCGGATCTGGTCGTCGCCCGGCTTCTTGTACTGGATCTCGACGTTGGCGAACGCCTGCGAGAAGTTGGGCGACAGCCAGTCGTGCTTGAGGCTCTTGGGCCGGGTCTTCTGGGCCTGCTGGTCGATGTCGTCGATCTCGGCCTGCACGAGGTAGTGGATCGCGCCCTTGTCGTCGAGCGTGAAGTAGCGCATCGCGACCGGCTCGTAGCCGCCGGCGACCAGGCCGAGCAGGAACGAGCTGACCTGGCCGGGCAGATCGTTGCGCTGCTGGTTCGACAGGTTCTCGCTGGTGTTCGAGCCGACCGAGATCAGGCCGCCGATCTCGAGCCGCAGCGCGCCGAGGCTGCGATCGATCGCCGCCGGGGTCAGCGTGCGCAGCCGCCGCGGGTCGCCGGCCTGCTCGAGCGAGATCGTCGTGATCTCGGTGGCGTCGGGGAACGCGACCAGCGCCGACAACAGATCGCCGCCGCCGAACGGGTAGACCACGGCCTTGGGGACGTCCTTGGGGACCACGCTGTCGAACCAGGCGCGGCCCTTGTCGAAGTACGTGGTGCGGAACTCGGCGATCCGCGACAGGATCGACTTGCAGTGCGCGGCGACGATCGGCTCGAGCTTGGCGGCGAGCTTGCCGTCGCCGTGGGTCAGATCCTCGGGCAGCGGCGCGTCGGCGCTGCCGCACGCGGCGACCCGGTAGAGCAGCTTGGCGTCGGCGATGAAGTTGGTGCCCTCGAGCGCCGGCGGCTCGCCGGGCTTGGCCGCGGCCGGGGCGCTGGCGACGGCCGCCGAGCCCGCAGCCGGGGCCGCAGCGACCGCAGCCGGGGCCGCAGCGACCGCAGCGACCGGAGCCGCAGCCGGAGCCGCAGCCGCAGCGACCGGAGCCGCAGCGACCGGAGCCGTGGCACCCGCGGGTGCAGGTTGCGTCGCGGCCGGTGCGGGCGTGGGCGATGGCGTGGCCGGCGCCGGTGCCACCGGAGTAGCCACCGGCTCGGGAGCCGGGTTGGACGTCGCGCCGCCGTGACAGGCGAGCAGCAGGGCCGTCAAGGGAGCCAGGCGGATCGAGAGCGGGAGCCGGAAAGCAGAGCGCATCACGGGACCCAACGCTGTTGGCATCGCGGGCATTGCAACGTTCCTCCTGACATCATCCTGGGCGGCCTGAGTGGCGCGAGTAGCGTGAGTGGCCTGAATGGCCTGAATGGCCTGAGTGGCCTGAGTGGCCTGAATGGCGTGAGCGGCTTCCTGATCAACGGGCTGGCACACGGCCTTGCATCGTGGCCGAGCGCGCGCGCGAACGCGACAACCCAGCTCACGCGTCGGCGACCGAGCCGGCGTACATCTTGTCGATCAGCGCCGCGTACTTCTTCTCGACGACCTTGCGCTTGACCTTGAGGCTCGGCGTCAGCTCGCCCTGATCGACCGACAGATCGACCGGCAGGATCGCGAACTGCTTCACGGTCTCGTACTTGGCGAGCGTCTTGTTGACCTGGTCGAAGTACGGCTCGAGCAGCTGCTTGGCCTCGCTCGACCTGGCGAGCTCGGCGTACGACTTGCCGCCCAGGCCGTGGTCGCCCGCCCACTTGAGGATCGACTCCTCGTCGAGCGTGACCAGCGCGGTGACGAAGTTGCGGGTGTCGCCGTGGATGATCACCTGGCTCAGGTACGGGCAGGTCGCCTTGAGCTTGCCCTCGATCGCCTGCGGCGCGATGTACTTGCCGCCCGAGGTCTTGATCAGATCCTTCTTGCGGTCGGTGATCTTGAGGATGCCGTTGTGGTCGAGCTCGCCGACGTCGCCGGTGCGCAGCCAGCCGTCGCTGGTCAGCGCCTCGGCGGTCTGCTCGGGCAGGTTGTGATAGCCCTGCATGACGCCGGGCGACCGGATCAGGATCTCGCCGTCCTGGGGGGCGAGCTTGAACTCGGTGCCGGCGAGCGGCGTCCCGACGGTGCCGAACGCGAAGTTGGTCGGCCGGTTGATGAAGCTCGCGGCCGAGGTCTCGGTCAGGCCGTAACCCTCGAGGATCAGGATGCCGCACGCGTGGAAGAACTCGGCGATCTCGCGCGACAGCGGCGCCGCTCCGGACACGAAGTAGCGCACGCGGCCGCCGAACCGGGCCTGGATCTTCGAGAACACCAGGCGATCGGCGATCCGGAGCTGGAGCGCGAGCAGGCCGCCCGGCTCCTTGCCCTGCTGGCGCAGCGCCGAGCCGGCCTTGCCGACCGCGAGCGCCCACTGGAAGATCTTGTGCTTGATCGGGCTGCCCTGCTTCGCGCCATCGATGATCCGGTTGTAGACCTTCTCGAAGATCCGCGGCACCGCGGCGAGCAAGGTCGGCCGGACCACCGCGAGGTTGTCGATCAGCTTGGGGATCCGGCCATCGATCGCGGTGACCGAGCCCGACGCGATGTGACCGGCCATCAGGAGCTTGCCGAACGAATGCGACATCGGCAACCACAGGTACTGGACGTCATCGGGCCCCCACAGCCGGGTCGCCGCGATCGCGTCGGCGCAGTACGCCCAGCACTCGTGGAGCAGCCGCACGCCCTTGGGCTTGCCGGTGGTGCCCGAGGTGTAGATCAGGGTCGCGAGCTGCTCGCCCTTGATGCCGTCGATCACGTCGTCGACCGCGCGCGGGTCCTTGGCGAGGTGCGCGGCGCCGGCGGCCTCGAGCTCGGCCAGGGTGATCACCCAGCCCTTGTTCGCCTCGGCCGGCGCGCCGTCGATCAGGATGACCTTGGCGAGCCTGGGCAACTCGGCGCGGTGCGCGATCAGCTTGGCGAGCTGCTGGTCGTCCTCGACGAACACGTAGCGGGTCTCGGAGTCGGCGAGGATGTACGCGCACTCCTCGACCGTGCTCGACGGGTAGACCGTGGTGGTCGCGCCGCCGGCCGACATGATGCCGAGGTCGGCGAGCAGCCACTCGACCCGGGTGCTGCACAGGATGCCGATCCGCTGCTCGCGATCGAGGCCGAGCGACAGCAGGCCCGCGGCGATCGCCTTGACCCGCTCCCCGGACTGCCGCCACGTCATCGAGCGCCATGACTCCCCACTGCCCTGGCCACTGCCCTGGCCGACCGGGTAGCGGTAGGCCTCGCGATCTGGGGTGTCGTGCACGCGGCGCGACATCAGCTGCGCGAGTGAGGTCGTCTTCCGGATGAGGCGATCGGGAGCGGACATGTCGGCGCATCATGCCAAGTCGGCCATGGACATGCACTTCCCGACCCGGAGGTTTTGCGAGGTGAATCCCGGGTATCCGAGGGTTTCCGAACCGGCTACGATCGGTGCGTGGCCGACGCGCGCGACTGGCTGGACGCCCTGGCGACCGCGTGGCGCGCCGAGCGCGCGGCGGTGCGGGCCCGGCTGGCGCTCGAGCGCTCGGGGCGGATGATCGGCGAGCGCGTCGCGCTCGGCATCGCGCTGGCGCGGCTGCGGATCGTCGACGAGCAGTCGGCGCCCGGCGATCGCGTGCGGGTCAAGGTCGCGGTCCCCGAGGCGATCGATCTCGACAACCTGCGGATCGCGCCGGGCGATCCGATCGTGTTGTGGGCCGACCACCCCGACGAACCGGGCGCGATGCGCGGCGTGTACGAGCGGCGCGACGACCAGGCGCTGTGGCTGATGCTCGATCGCTCGACCGATCGGTCGTTCGGGGAGGTCGACCGCGACTACGCGCTCGACCCCGAGGCGCCGGAGGTCACGTTCGATCGCGGCGATCGGGCGATCGCGCGCGCCCGCGACGCCGCGGCGACCACCGACCTGGCGCGGATCCGCGACGTCGCCGCGCTGGTCAAGCCGCCGCGCCCGCTCGCCGCCGTGCGGTGGGACGCGCTCGACGCCGCGCTCGACGACCACCAGCGCGCCGCGGTCGACGCCGCGCTGCGCGCCGGAGACATCGCGCTGATCCACGGCCCGCCGGGCACCGGCAAGACCCGCACCCTGGTCGAGGTCGTGCGCCAGCGGGTGGCGCGCGGCGAGCGGGTGCTGTGCGCGGCGCCGTCGAACACCGCGGTCGATAACCTGGGCGTCCGGCTCGCCGGGGCCGGCCTGCGCACCGTGCGGCTCGGCCACCCGGCGCGGGTCCACCCCGCGCTGACGACCCTGACGCTCGACGCCCAGGTCGACGACGACGGCGCGACCCGGCTCGCCCGCGACTGGCGCGATCGCGCGCGCCAGCTCCGCAGATCGGCGTTCGGCAAGCGCGGCCCCGAGGCCAAGGCGCAGTGGCAGGAGGCCCGCGCGCTCGACCGCGACGCCGCGCAGGAGATCGCCAACGCCGAGCGCGCGATCGTCGCGCGGGCCGACGTCGTGCTCGCGACCTGCGCCGGCTGCGATCACTTCCTGCTCGGCCGCGGCGACGACATGACGATCTTCGACTGCGTGGTGGTCGACGAGGCGACCCAGGCGCCGGACCCGCTGCTGCTGGTCGCGCTGGCGCGCGGCAAGGTCTGCGTGCTCGCCGGTGATCCGCACCAGCTCGGACCGGTGGTCACCGGCGGCCCCGACGCCGAGGCGACCCTGGGCACGACGATCTTCGAGCGGCTCGCCCACGCCCAGATCCCCCTGACGGTCCTCACCCAGCAGCACCGCATGCACGACGAGATCATGGCGTTCCCGTCGCGCGCGATGTACGCTGGCCGGCTGTGGGCCGCGCCAGCGGTCGCCGGGCACACGCTCGACGATCTGGCGGTGGCGCCCGATCCGCTGCGGCCGCGCCCGCTGTGGCTGCTCGACACCGCCGGCAAGGACTGGCTCGAGCAGCGCACCGACTTCGAGCCCGGCGGCTCGCTCAACAACGCCCCGGCGTTCCAGATCGACCCGAGCACGTTCAACGTCGGCCACGCCGAGCGGGTCGCCGCCGAGGCCCGCCGGCTGCTGTCGCGCGGCCTTGGGCCCGGCGATCTGGCGATCATCGCGATGTACTCGGCCCAGGCGCGCCGGATCCGCGAGCTGCTGCGCGACGAGCGCGCCGCCGGGCTCGAGATCGGCACGGTCGACGGCTTCCAGGGCCGCGAGAAGGAGGCCGTGATCGTCGATCTGGTACGGTCCAACGACCGGGGCGAGATCGGGTTTCTGTCCAACACCCGGCGGATGAACGTCGCGCTGACCCGGGCGCGGCGGTTCCTGCTGGTGATCGCCGACTCGGCGACCCTGGGCGACCACCCGTACTACGCGGCGTTCCTGTCCCACGTCGACGCGCTCGACGTCCACGGCAGCGCCTGGAGCGACGACGCCCCGCCCCTTTGACGAACGCGCGGTACTTTGCGACAACCCCGGGGTGACCCACCTCCGTCGTCCCCCCCTGATCGCCAGCGTTCTCGTTCCGGGCCTCCTGGCCGCCGGCCTGCTCGGTGCCTGCGACAAGCCCAATGACCTGCCGCACCTGCAGGACGAAGCGACCACGGCCGCGAAGTCGTACCAGGATCGGTTCGACGACCTCGGCCGCCGCGCGCGGGCGATCCACGGCGAGGCGCTGAGCGGCGACACCCAGCGGGTCTACCAGCAGGCGATCTCGACCCTGTCGCGCTACCGCAACGATCTGCGCCAGATCCCGCTCCGGATCCAGGCCGGCGCGAGGTCCGGCCCGCCCGAGGAGCTGCAGAAGCTGATCGACGAGATGCACGAGCGGGACGTGCACAGGCATGGATTCGAGGGCGCCGTGATCGAGGTCAACGCCGAGCTGACCGCGGTCGAGAGCCAGATCGCGCTCGCCGACCAGCGCCCACATGGCGAACCGGCACCCACGCCCGCGGCACCGCGGCCGAGCGAGGGCAACACCGCCGGTTCGGACGCACCGGTCCAGTGAGATTCCCCGGGCCGCGGCCCGGGTCGGCGCGCTATCCTGCCGGGCATGAAGCTTCCGGCAGAGCCGAAGGTCATCATCCGTAGCTGCCGCGACTACGATCCCGAGCGGATCCGGACGATCATCCGCGAGGGCCTCGAGGAGCTCGGGCTGCGTCCGTTCGGCCGGACCCTGGTCAAGCCGAACCTGGTCGCGGCCGGCCCGCTGTTCCCACACGCGTACACCCGGCCCGAGTTCGGCGAGGGCGTGCTGCGCGCGCTGCGCGACGTCGGCGGCGGGTCGATGACCGAGCTGGCGGCCGGCGAGCGCTGCGGGATCACCGTGCCGACCCGGGTCGCGTTCCGCGAGTCGGGGTGGGACGCGATGCTGAAGAAGGTCGACGTCAAGCGCTACTGCTTCGAGGAGCAGCAGCAGGTCGAGATCCCGCTGTCGCATCCGCAGCGGCTGCGCGACTACGTGTTCACCCCCGAGCCGGTCGCGCGCGCCGACTTCTTCGTCAACTGCCCCAAGTTCAAGGCCCACCCGTGGACCACGGTGACGTTCTCCTGCAAGCAGTACATCGGGATCCAGGATGACCGCCACCGGCTGATCGACCACGACCACAAGCTCAACGAGAAGATCGCCGACCTCCAGCACATCATCCAGCCGCAGTTCATCGCGATCGACGCGATCACCGCCGGCGAGGGCCGGATGCTGACGCCGACCCCGTTTCCGCTGGGCCTGATCATCATGGGCAACAGCCAGATCGCGTTCGACTCGGTGTGCTGCCGCATCATCGGCGTCGATCCGGCCTCGGTCGATCACATCCGGCTCGCCTCGGAGCAGGGCTTCGGCTCGACCGACCTCCGCGGCGTCAAGCTCACCGGCGACGTCACGCTCGAGGAGGCGCAGGCGCGCGCCAAGGGCTTCAAGGTCGGCCTGATCCGGGTCGAGAAGTACTTCGAGGGCACCCACATCACGGCGTACGCGGGGCCGCCGCCGGCGTCCGAGGCCGGCGATTACTGCTGGGGCGGTTGCCCGGGCGCGATCGAGGAGGCGATCGAGATCCTCCGCGTGTTCGACAAGGAGACCGATCAGAAGATGCCGCGGCTCCACGTCGTGTTCGGCGCCTATCAGGGCGGGATCGATGCCAGGCCGGGCGAGAAGGTCGTGTTCATCGGCGACTGTGCCGACTGGAAGGGCACGCTCCACGGCAAGCCGGTCGCGATCGAGAACCTCTACAAGGAGCGCCACACGCTCGATCCGCACACCATCACCTCGCAGGACATCTTCGCCAAGCTGGCGACGGCGCGCGGCAAGCTGGTCGGCGACGTGGTGCGGCTCGAGGGCTGCCCGGTCTCGGTCGCCGAGCAGGTGCTCGCGCTGGTCAGCCTGAGCGGCGTGAAGAATCCGTATTACGATCGGGAGAACATGCTGACCTTCGGCCGCGCGTACCTGGGCTGGAAGACCCGCGTTGCGCTCAACAAGCTGCAACGCAAGCGCTACCAGCAGAACGGCACGTTCCGCGAGCGTGGCCAGGCCGCCCCGGAGCTCGCGTGATCGGGCCGGGCTGGATGCCGTCGCGGCCACGCCCGCTCGGCCGGGTCCGGCGCGGGATCGCGTCGTATGCGCCGTACCTGCGGCGCGGCCGCCGTGCGCGCGCCGCCGCGCCGGGCCCTGGCGCGGCGCCGGGTCCTGGTGCGGACACCGCGCCGGTGCGCGACGAGCTCACCGGGCCGTTCGCCGATCGCAAGGCCAAGCTCCCGGTCGCGACCTTGCTACCGAGGCGGACCGACGGCCGGCCGGCGGTGATCACCGGCGCACTCCAGCGCTGGATCGAGCAGCGCTGGATGTGGATCCGGCCGCGTGCGATCCCGCTGTTCGTGGCGTTCATGGGGCTGGTCGGCGTGCTCAACGCGCGGCGGTACCTGATCTCGCTCGCGCGCGGCAACGAGCCGGCGATCATGGCGCATGGCTCGAACGAGCCGAACGCCCCGGGCACGCCGGATCTGCCGGCGGCGATCCACGAGACCGCCCGGCGCTAACGTTCTGGCGCGGCCTCGAATACGTGATGCCGCGAACGTGAGTTAGGCTCGGCGGATGGCGATCCGCGCGGTGCACCATCTCAATTGCGGCACGATGTGCCCCGTCGCCGGGTTCCTGCTCGGCCAGCACGGCCTGGGCCGCGGCAAGCTCGTCGCGCACTGCCTGCTGCTCGAGACCGAGCGCGACGGCCTGGTCCTGATCGACACCGGGTTCGGCACCCGCGACGTCGC
>DATBBB010000472.1:0-4656 GCA_036271215.1 Kofleriaceae bacterium
CGCCGGTCGAGGTGCTGCCCAACGGCAGCTTCGACGCGTCGACCCCGCCGTGGGTGCAGGATCCGGTGACCCCGTCGCTGTTGTGCGGGATGCCGCTGATCTCGCCGGTCGACGGGACGACGGCCGCCTGCCTCGGCGGCACGGACGGCTTGATCCAGACCTTGACCCAGCCGATCGCGTTGCCGGCCGGCCTCAAGACGCTGACCTTGACCGGCAAGATCTGCATCGCCACTACCGAGACCGTCGCCGCCGACAACGACGTCGCCACGTTCGATGTGCTCGACGGCACCACGACGATCGCCGCGCTCGGCAAGCAGACCAACCAGCAGGGCTCGATGGCCTGCCAGTTCGGCGCGTTCACGCTGATGACGACGGCGACGAGCGATCCGGTCACCGCGACCTTCCGGATCCGCTCCACGCTCAACACCCAGATGCCGACCAGCTTTTACATCGACAAGCTGAGCCTGACCGCGTCGTGTAACTGACCGGCGCGCGTCAGCGCAGGGCGCGGAGCTCGTCGAGCGAGCCGGCGAACACGTCGAGGTCGACCGGGCCTTCGATGCCGGGCACCGCGCCGCGATCGGTGTGCTGCCAGAACGTCCAGCGCGGCCAGCCGAGCGGCACGGCCGGACAGCGCGGCGTGTAGTGGGCGAGCCACAGCGGCTGCGTGGCGAGCGGCCCGGCGGCGCCGGTGCGCCACAGGTCGCTGCCGGTGTAGATGATCGGCTCGACCCCGAGCTGGGCGCGCACGCGATCGATCCAGCGCCGGGCGGCGGCGGCCACCGCGGGCGCGCCGAGCCCGGCGTCGACCTCGACGTCGAGCGCGGGCGGCAGCTCGCCGGTGCCCTGGGCGCGCAGCACGGCGATCAGCAGGTCGGCCTGCGCCTCCGCGCTCTGGTCCGGGCGGAAGAACTGGTAGGCGCCGCGCGCGATGCCGGCGCTCCGGGCCTCGGCCCAGTTGAGCGAGAACATCGGATCGCGGAGCTCGGCGCCGTCGGCGACCCGGATGAACGCGAACCGCAGCCCGGCGCGGTGCACGCGGTGCCAGTCGATCGTCTCCTGATAGTACGAGACGTCGATCCCCGGCGTGGTCGGCCCGGCCTGGCAGTCCGGCGCCGGCGCCGAGGAATGATCGGGCGCGGCGGGCGGCGGCCGGCGGTGCAGCGCGGCGACCGCGGCGGCGAGGCCCAGGGCGATCCCCAGCCCGACGAGCAGCAGCTTGCGCACCCGGAGAAAACCCCCGAGCCGGCGGCGGTATTCGCGGGTCACGTCACGGTCACTTGAGGTCGCTGCGCGTGTAGGTCAGCTTGACGCTCGCGGCGCCCCGCGCGCCGACGCCGATCTTCACCGTGGTCGACTTCAGGCCCAGCACCGGGTGCCACGCCTCGATCGTGTAGGTGCCGGGGCGCAGGTCCGGGATCTCGAACGCACCGTCCTCGCCGGTCACCGCGAACTTGGTGTGGTCTTGCACGACCGCGTAGGCGTGCATCCACGGGTGAATGTCGCACACGACTTCGATCACGTCGCCCGGCTTGGCCGGGTTGTCGAGCGTGAGCGCGGGGTCTCCAGGCGCGGCGGGCTTGTTCCACGTCAGCTTGCCCGCGATCGTGCCATGCACGTTGTGGAACGTGCCGTCGCTGTTGCGGACCACGAGCGGCTGGCCGGCGACCACGCCGATCACGTGCGGGCTGTAGGCGCAGTCCTTCTGGTCGATCGCCGCCGGGGCCGGAGCCGCCGCCGCCGCCGAGGCCCCCGCTGCCGGCTTCGCCGCCGGCTTCGCGGCCGGATACGACCCGTTCTTGATCCGGACCAGCACGTCCTTGAGCTTGCCGTTGGTGACGACCACGTCGTCCGACAGCTGCTCGGTCTTCGCGCAGTACGGATCGGTGTCGCGCCGGACCTTGGTGCGCTCCGGCGCCGGGCCGTCGAACGTCACGCTGCCCGTCACGCCGGGGGCGGCGTGGGCGGTGGCCGCCGCGAGGCCGGATGTGATGAACGATGTGATGAACGCCGTGACAGCGAGCGCGACCGGAGCACCGCGGGCCATGACAGACACTATCGCCGATAGCCGGCTGCGCCGAGCCCGCGCCGCGGCGAGTTTCGTTATCCTGGATCCGTGCCAGAGCCCGCTTCGCCCGCGACCGCCGCGGCGACCGCCGCGTTTCGGCCGCCCGCGTGGGCCCAGACCCTCGAGGCGCTGCCGCCCGCGGTGCGCTACCAGCTCGCCGACGTGCTCGGCCGGTTGCCGGCGGCCGGCGGCGCGTTCGAGGGCGTGGCGCGCGAGCGGTTCGAGAAGCTCGCCGCCGACGGCGAGCCGTGGCTCGGCGCGGCGCGCGGGCTCGCCGAGCTCGGCTACTGGATGATCGAGCCCCGGCAGTCGCTCGAGCTGCGGCGCCAGGGCTGCGCGTGGCTGGTGCAGTTTCCGTCGGTCGAGACCGCGCGGCGGCTCGGCAAGCTCGCGCTCGATCCGGCGACGCCGGCGCCGGTCCGCGAGCAGGCGATCCGCACGCTCGGCCACCGCCAGAGCCGCGCGCTGCATCCCTCGGTGCAGTGGCCGTCCGACGCGGTCGGGCTCGCCGACGAGGCGCTGGTCCGGATCGCGACCGAGGCCAACGACGCCGGCAAGATCACCAGCGAGCAGCTGCCGCACGCGCTGCGCCACGTCGCCAGCGACGGGATCGCCGCGGTGTTCGCGCGCGCCCCGGGGCTGTGGGGCGCCTCGCTCGAGTGCTTCGCGTCGCCGCCGCTCGCCCGCGTGCTCGCGGTCTCGATCGACGACGTCCCGCCGCAGCACCGGCTGCGCGTGCTGCGCCTGGTCGCGGCGACGCTCGGCGAGGAGGCGGTCCCGGTGCTGCTGGCGCGGGTGCCGCGCGCGGCGGTCGGCGAGCAGCTCGAGATGCTGTTCCTCGCGATCGCGTTCGGCGGCGAGGCCCACCTCGGTAAGCTCGAGGACCTGCTGCGCGGCATGAAGTTCATCGACCTGCTGCGCGCGCGCGCGAAGTGGCACCTCGCGAACCCCGGCGTGGTCCCGACGGTGCGCGGCCTGCGGATCGCGCGGACCACGGCGACCCTGGTCGCGGCCGAGCGCGCCGAGCGCTGCCAGCAGGCGGCCGACGATCTCGGCGTGCTGACCCGGTTCGAGCGCCACTCCGAGGCGTACCTCTACGCGCTGTGGGGCTGGATGGTGCGCGGCGCCGGCGATCCGGGGTGCGCGCGCGAGCTGGTGACCGCGCACCCCGAGTCGCAGGAGCTGGTGCGCGATCTGTACCTCGAGGATCTCGCGCGGCGCGGCCGGGTCAAGCAGCTGGTCACCGCGGCGCAGACCCTGCGCGGCGCCGAGCACGGCGCGCTCGCGCTCGCGATCTGGGGCCGGCCGCTCGCCGCGCTCGAGCTCGCCGCGACCGCGCGCCACCATACGCCCGAGCTGGTGTGCGCCCGCGCGCTCGCGTGCTACCGCGCCGGCCGCCCCGATCTGACCGAGCGGATCCTCGCCGAGGACCTGCCGCCGTCGGCGGTCACCGACGACGAGGCGCTGCAGCCGTTCCCCGGGCCGCACGAGCGCTGGCTGCTCGACCACGCGGCGGCGGCGCACCCGGCGATCCGCGCGCTGGCGGGCGGCCGCGAGGCGATCATCGCGCTGGCGCAGCCCGCGCCGCACGACGCCGAGCCCGATCCCGCGACGATCGAGCCGGTCGCGGCGGTGGTGCGCCGGCTCGGCCGCGGCTTGCCGGGCGCCACGGTGTACCTCGCCGGCGAGTTCCAGCGGATCAACCGCGACAAGGTCCTCGCCGCGATCAAGGCCGCCGGCGCGCGGCCGGTCGCCGGGCCGTTCCCCGGCACCGACTACTACGTGCACGGCGATCAGTGCCCGGTGCAGACGATCGCGCAGCTCGAGCGCCAGGGCGCCCGCCGGCTGCCCGAGCTCGAGGATGCGGGGCGCTAGGTGCCGGCGCTGCGCAAGCCGCACCGGGTCGCGTTCCTGGTCCCCGAGCTGACCGTCGAGGGGCCGGACGCGCCCAACGCGAGCGAGATCGGCCTGTTGCTGTGGGTCGCGTGCATCGAGATCTGCCAGCGCCACCCCGGGCTCGCGGTGTACGACGCCGAGTCGACCCCGCTGGTCTCGCAGGACGGCCACTTCGCGCCGCACCACGCGCGGCCGGGCGCGACGCCGGTCGATTCGTTCTACGCGCCGACCCGGCGCGACGAGCTGGTCTGGCTCGAGCTCGCGCTGCCCAAGGCCGGGGCGGTCCGGCTCCACACGCTGGCGCGCGACGGCAAGCACGAGACGTTCGACGCGCTCGGCCGCAACGTCGGCGAGCAGATCCACCAGGCGCTCGAGCGCTGGCTGACCGCGCGCGGGCTCGGCGGGCTGCCGCGGCGGTTCGAGGCGGCGGACGCCGGCGAGTTGCTCGCGGCGGTGCGCGTGCTGGCGCCGGCGCTGAGCGAGCAGGCGCGCGCGTTCTTCGAGCGCGAGGAGCTGGCGTGGGCGATGACGGCGGATGCCGGCGCGAGCGACGCGTCGTCGTCCGGCGTCGCGGACGCGCCCGGACCGGCGAGCCCGGCGGCGAATCCGGCGAACCCCGCGGCGACGAATCCGACGAGCGCGGCGGCGAATCCGGCGAACCCCGCGCTGCCATCGGCGAGCCCGGCGGCGAA
>DATBBB010000473.1:0-7947 GCA_036271215.1 Kofleriaceae bacterium
CGCCGCGGGTCCGCGCCGCCGCGCGCGCCGCGTGGCTGGACTACATCACCGGCCCGCCGCCACCGCCCGCGCCGACCGCCAAGCTCAACCTGCCCGGTGGCAAGAAGACCAAGAAGGCCAAGCCGCTGTGGCTGACCTACCGCGAGCTCGCCGACAACGAGCTGCGCAAGTCGGCCAACGAGCTGCTCCACGAGGACTACCCGATCGACGACCCGACGCTGGACGACACCGAGCACGAGAAGCAGCCGATCAAGGTCGACCTCGAAGATCTGACCCGCCGGCTGTTCGCGTACTTCGACGCCGAGCGCGCCAAGCAGGACGCCGCGCAGTGGGTGGCGGCGAAGCAGAAGTCGGAGTCCGGCGATCTCGCCGCGGCGACCGAGCTGGTCGACCGCATGCTCGCCGCCAACCCCGATCGCCCCGAGCACGCCGACATGGCCAAGCTGTACCTGGCGTGGGGCAAGCAGCTCGAGTCCAAGCAGAAGTGGGCCGAGGCCGCCGCCGCGTACTCCAAGGCGCACGGCCTCGATCCCAAGGGCCCGGCCGCCAACGACGCGCTCGCCGCGCAGCACTTCACGCTCGGCAAGGCGCTCGAAGCCCAGGGCAAGGACGGCGGCCCCGACTTCCGGCGCGCGGTCGCGCTCAAGCCCGACTACGCGCCGGCGCGGACCGCGGCGGTCGAGGTCGCCAGCGAGGAGGCCACCCCGCGGCCGTTCTGGATGCTGTACGCGGCCGGCGGCGCCGGCGTGCTGGCGATGGCGCTGTTCGCAGCGGCGATGATGCGACGGCGCGCATGACCCGGCTGATCGTCCTCGAGGGGCTCGACGGCGCCGGCACGACCACCCAGGCGCGCCGGCTGACCGAGCACCTGCAGCGCGCCGGGGCCGCGGCCCACCTGACGCGCGAACCGAGCGACGGCCCGATCGGCCGGCTGATCCGCGAGATGCTGACCGGGCACCACGCGATCGCCGAGCCCGCCCCGCAGCCGATCAGCCAGTCGACGTTTGGCCTGCTGTTCGCCGCCGACCGGCTCGATCACCTGCAGCGCGAGGTCGAGCCGCGGCTCGCCGCCGGGGTCATCGTGATCTCGGATCGCTGGTACCACTCATCGCTCGCCTACCAGGGCACCGGCGCCGATCGCGACTGGATCACCACGCTCAACGCGCGCGCCCGCCGGCCGGACCTGACGATCTTCCTCGAGGTCCGGCCCGAGGTCGCCGCCGAGCGCCGGGTCGCCGCCGGCCGGGTCCAGGAGCTGTTCGAGGATCTCGCGATGCAGCAGGAGGTCGACGCCGGGTACCGCGCGACGATCGCCGAGCTGCGCGCGCGCGGCGAGTCGATCGCGGTGATCGACGGCGAGCAGGCGCCGGACGCGGTGTTCGCCGAGATCCTCGGGCTGGTCGGCCCGCCCGCCGCGCCCTGACCGCAGCCCCGCCGCGCCCTGACCGCGGCCCCGCCGCGCCCGCCCGCAGCCCCGCCGCGATCGATCGCGCCCGGCCCGCGCCCTGCCCCGCGCGCTCAGTGCTCGCTGGCCGCGCCCGGCTTGGCCTCGCGGATCCGGCGCTCGCGCGCCCGCCGCATCCAGCGATCGGCGCGCGCCGCGGCGAACCACGCCTCGGCGGCGTTGAGGTGGCGCGCCGCCTGGCGGCGATCGGTGTGCCACGTGCGATCGGCCAGGGTCAGCCGGATGATCGCCTCCTGCAGCACGATGTGGTGGCGCGCGGCGAGCGCGAGCGCCTGCGCCAGCTGCGCCGCGCCGTCGGATCCGGACCAGACCTCGGCGAGCGCGCGGCGCGCGAGCACCTCGTCGAACGGGTTGGCGCGCAACAGGTCCGTGGCCCGGGCGAGCGCCGCCTCGGCCGCCCGGGTCGCCGCCTCGAGGTTGCCGCGCGCGCGCTCGAACCGCGACTGGTAGACCAGCACGAGGCTCTCCATCCGGAAGTCGGACGCCCGCGACACGGCGAGCGCCTGCGCGAGCGCCGCCTCGGTCGCGTCCGCCGTGGCCTCGGCGACCAGCTCGGCCGGCACCGCGCCACCATCGCCGCTGTCCGGGTCTCCGCCGTCGCCGGTCATCCCGGGCGCGGGCGCGGGCGCGGGCGCAAGCGCGGGCCCGGGCGCACCCGCGTCGCGTTCGCGGCCCGCCGCGTACACGGCGGCGTACAGACACGCCCGGTACACGTCGACGTAGAGCGCGAGCCAGCGATCGCCGGGCAGCAGCTTGACCAGCCGCTCGCCGCGCTGGATCACCGCGCGCGCCAGCGCGAGGTCGCCGCGCTCGAGGTAGTACGGCGGCGTGTAGATCGCGAGGTTACGCTCGGGCAGCCGCGGGTTGCCGAGCTTGCGCATCAGCTCGTTCATCTCGGCGAACGGATCCTGGAACGCCGAACCATCGCCGGTGAACGACGCCCGCACGATCTGCGAGAACACGTGGTAGACCCGCAGGTCGATGAACCCGAGCCGGTCGGCGACCTCGAACCCGTAGCCGGTGGCGCGGTCGTCGATCGGCAGCCCCATCAGCGCGAGGTTCATGTTCAGGAAGTACGCGCCCATGCCGAGCGCCCACTCGATCCGCCGCGGGCAGGTCGCGACGCTGCCGCGGAACCCGCGCAGCATGGCGATGTGATCGCGAAGCTCGCCGGTCACGCCGCGGAAGTGCCCGGTGTGCGCGGTCAGCCCGCCGATCGCGACCATCGCCGCCGCGCGGTACGGCGACTCCGGCGGGTGGTCCTCGATCGTGGCCTCGAGCCCGGCGGTGAACTCGTCGATCCGCCCGGTGATCGCGAGCGCGATGCTCTCGAGGATCCGGTACTCGGCGCGCTTGAGGAACACCTCGCGCGGCTGGACCGCCGACGCCAGCGGGATCTCGGCGAACAGCACCGGCAGCAGCTCGGCGCGGTGGTCCGGCGAGCCGGCGCTGGCGGCGGCGAGCGCGGCGCGGACCTCGGCCTGGCCGCGCGCGAGATCGACCGTGGCGTCCCAGTGCTGGAACAGCTTCTGGGCGTAGCGGATGCACGCCGGCGTGTTGCTGGTGTACGCGACCTCGATCAGCGCGCCCCACGCGGTGATCAGCCGGTTGTCGCGGTCGGGCACGCCGGGGTTGGCCTCGAGCAGGCCCGCGGCCTCCTCGAGCAGCTGGAAGGTCTCGAGCAGCGCCTTGCCGTCGAGCGCGCGGGCCGCGGCGCGCAGCAGCGGATCGATCGCGCGGGTCGGCTCGTCGGACCTCGCGAAGTGGTAACCGATCGCGCGCGCGGCCTCGGGCCGGGTGCCCGCCGCGTGGACCAGGTGCGCGGCGATCCGGCCGTGGCAGCGCCGCCGGATCTCGGCCGGCGTGTGGTCGTAGATCGCCTCGTGCACCGTGGCGTGGCTGAAGAAGTAGCGGCCCTCGACGTACTGCAGGAACTGGCGCTCGACGCCCTCGTCGAGCAGCTGGAACAGCTCCTGCGGCTCGACGTCGGCGATCGCCTGGATCAGCGGTACGTCGAGCACCCGGCCGGCGGGCGCGAGCCGGCGGAAGAACGCGACCTGGGCGTCCGACAGGGTCGCGAGCCGGGCGAGCACGACCTCCTGGATGCTGCGCGGCAGCGGGTGGCCGGCGAGCTCGGGCACCGCGGTCCATTTCCCGAGCCGGCGGGTCAGCGCGCCCTGCTCGATCAGCGCGCGCAGGCACTCGGTCGCGAAGAACACGTTGCCGCGGGTCGCGGCGAACAGATCGTGCGCGAGCGAGCTGCCGGGCGGCAGGCCGTGCAGCGCCTGGTCGACCAGGCTGGTCAGCCCGGCGCTGGTCAGCGGCGCCAGCTCGACGTGATCGGCGAGCCCCTCGTCGACGGTCTGGAACGCGAGGCTCAGCCGGCTGAGCTCGTCGGACCGAAAGCTCGCGATCACCAGGCCACCGGTGCGGTGCAGCGCGCGGATGATCACGCTCATGGTCTCGAGCGTGGCGCTGTCGGCCCAGTGCAGGTCTTCGAAGACCAGCACGAACGGCGTGATGTCCGCCAGCTCGCGCAGCCAGCGCGACAGCGCCTCGAACACCGCGACCTTCTCCTCGCTGGCGTCGCGGAACACCCGCGGGATCGCCGCGCCGGCGGCGGCCAGGCTCGGGATCAGCCGGCCGAGCACCGGGCGCAGCGGATCGAGGATCACCGCCGGGGTCGACGGCACCAGCGCGCGCAGCGCCTGCTCGATCGGCGCGCGCGGCGACAGGCCCTCGGCGCGGCACTGGCCGAGCGCGAACGGCACGTCCTCGTTGTGGGCGTCGAGCTCGAGCTCCTGGAGCAGCCGCGACTTGCCGACCCCGGCCGGGGCGCCGAGCAACAGCGCGCGCGACTCGCGGCGCAGCGCCGCGGCGAGCCGGGCCGCCAGCTCGGCGGTCTCGCGGTCCCGGCCGACCACGACCGGCAGCTGCAGGTAGCTCGCGCGCGCGGCGAGCGGTTCGTCGGCCAGCGGCTCGTCGCTCGCGGCGGCGAGCGCGGCGACCAGCTCGGCGGCGCTGGCGTAGCGATCCTTGGGATCGGGCTCGAGCAGCCGGAGCACGATCGCCGCCAGCGGCGGATCGAGATCGGCGACCGCCGCGAGCTCGCGCGCCAGGGTCTGGGCGGCGTCGGCCCGCCCGAGCGGCCGCGCGCCGAGCAGCCGCGGGCGGTTGGGCAGCGGCATCGCCAGGCCGGCGACTGCGCCGGCGGTCGCGAATGGCACCTTGCGGGTCAGCATCGTGAACCCGAGCACGCCGAGCGAGTACAGATCGCTGCGCGCGTCGATGATGCCGCGGTCGCGCCACTCGGGCGCCATGTACATCGGCGTGCCCCACACGTGCTGGGACGCGCGCGCGCCCATCGGGTGCATGATCCCGAAGTCCATCAGCTTGACGTCGCCGGCGTCGGTGATCCGGATGTTCTCGGCCTTGATATCGCAGTGCACGAACAGCCGCGCGTGGACGAACCCGAGGATCTGGGCGAGCCGGCTCAGCATCCGGCGCACGTCGTCGCAGGTGAACGGCTGGTGCTTCGCGACATCGCACAGATCGCGGCCGCTCACCGCCTCCATCGTGATGTAGCGGTGGCCGGTCTCCATCAGGCCGCAGTCGTAGACCTTGACCGTGCCGGGGTGCTGCAGCTTCTTCATCGCGAAGTACTCGCGGCGGAACAGCAGGGTGCTCTCCTCGAGCTCGGCCGGCGTGCCGAGCGCCGGCATCGTCATCTCCTTGAACGCGACCTGGATCTTGCGCTCGAGATCCTCGGCGAGCCAGACCCGCGCCATGCCGCCGGCGCCGAGCAGCCGCTCGATGCGATAGCGGCCACCGACCTCCGCGCCGGGCTCGAGCGCCGAGCCGCGCATCACCCGCGCGGGCCCTGCCTCCACGCGGCCCTTGCCGCGGACGACGACCGTCTGGACGTTGTCTTCGATCCCGGAAGGCTCCACGTCCACGGCTCCGAGCGATGACATTATCAGGGTCTCGCGTAAAGCGAGCGACGGTTCTTCGACCGGGAGCCACGCCACAAAGCTGCGTTGTCAGAACGTGTGTGCGTTGGTGCGTAATGCGTCACCTGCATCAAAACGCAGCAGCGCTCGCACTACGCCGTCTTGCTTCGTGCCCGCAGCGACGCCAGCAAGCGCTCGAGGACGCGAGACGTGGCGTTCGAGGCGAGCTGCTCGAGCATCGCTTGCAGCCCCGGCGACATCGGCTCGTGCGCCGCCACCGGCGCGGGCGCCAGCTCCTCAAGGTAGCGCAGCTGCTCGGGTAGCTGCCAGCTTCCCGCCGCGCGCCGCGCCGGCCGGGCCTCGATCGCCTGCGTGAGATCGGCGTACGGCAGGCAGCTCGCGATCGCCGTGCGGCCGACCCGCTGCCGCCACGCGAGATCGATGTCGCGCGCGACCACGACCAGGCGCTCCGTCAGCTGCTCGAACGCCGCGTCGAAGCTCGGCGCCCGCGGCATCGCGACCAGCAGCTCCAGGACGCGCAGGAGCTCGGCGCGCGGCAGCTCGCCGCGCTCCTCGAGCCAGTCGGCGTAGACCTCCCGGCTGCCCGGGGCCGCCTCGTCGATCGCGTCGAGCAGGCCCGCCTCCACCGGCTCGATCTCGCGATCGTTCTCGCGGTCGTTCACGCGCTCAACGTAGGAACGACCGGGGCGCCTCGCAATCCCTCGGCCGCGCAGTCGATCACGTCAATCCGAGCGCTTGGCGCGTCCGCGATCAGGTCCGTCCCGCGTCGGTGAGATCCGGCGGAGCTAGCGGATCGTCGGCGAGCGGCGTGGGCGCAATTCCAGCGGAATAGGCCGGTGGCACGGCGACGTCTCCTGTCACAATGCTCGCCATGCGCTGGAACCGAGGACCCACGCGACTCGCGGTGGCCGCCACCCTGCTGATCGCGCGCACCGCGTCCGCCGGGATCTGCGAGGCTCCGCGCGTCGAATGGCTGGTCCAGGACGAAGAACAGCGCGCCCGGCAAGCCAAGCCCGGCGAGGGCAACGGCGAGACCGACAACGTCTGCTTCGACAACGGCGACCACAGCCCGTGGATCGAGGTCGCCGCGGCGGAGCCCCAGCTCGGCCCGCGCCTGATCGCCGCGTGCAGCAAGATCATGGACAAGCGCCCCGACGATCGCGACTGCGCGATCGAGGTCGCCTACCTCGGCAAGGACGCCGCCGGCTCGCACGACATCGTCGCCGCGATCGTCGCGTCGCGCCCCAACAAGATCAGCGACCGCAAGGCGCCCGAAGCGCTCGGCATGACCCGCGCGTCGCGCGCCGAGCCGATCCTCCTGGCGCGCTGGAAGGAGCTCCAGCCGCTCGCCGACAAGCAGCCCGGCAACGCCGATCTTCAGGGCGACTGGGCGAGTTGGCGGACCAACGCCGCGATCGCGCTCGGCACCGTCGGCGGCGCCGACGCCAAGGCGTTCCTGACCGATCAGCTGGCCCAGAAGATCGACCGAGGGGTCAAGAAGCGCGCCGCCGAGGCGATCGCGACCATCGACCGGCGCGCCACCGCCGCGATCAAGTCACCCACCGAAACCAAGTAGTCCCCCTACACGCGGCCCCAGCCGGGCCGCCGCCGCCGCGACGACGGCCCGATAGTCAGTCGCCTGTCACCCCGGCTTGTCGCGCTTAAACACTACTGCGTCAGCTGGTGAGGGTCGGGCGGATACACCTATTCCGCGTCTTGCGACGGCGATCCTATCAGCCCAGCATTCCGCGCCTTCGAGGCCTACCTAGCGTAGGCTGCGCCGCCGGACAGCAAACGTCATGTCTTCGACCAGCGCATGAGCCACAGTGGGGTTCATCACCTCATATACACGGAGCGCGGCGACGTCGCCGCGTGTACCCTTGGCTGTTATCGCGCGAGTGACGATTAGAAGCGCAGCGATCGTCTTCTTGGTGCCGAGCCAGCGCTCCAGTGCTGCAAAGATCTCAGGCCACGTCGCGCCGGTCTTCTGCGCAATCTCGATCTCGTGTTCGATCCAGTGGCCGCCACGCTTGAGAACGTCGTCAAACAATTGTCCTGAATCACCCACGCTCCACGCTATGTGTCGCGAAAGAGAATACTTATCAAACAGCCGCCGACGGAGATCGAACCAACCAGCACGATTGCATGCCTCAGCGAGGGATGCCCGGTCGGCATCACTGAGAAGATCGAGATATGGCTCCAACGTCAGCACTTGGGATTGACGTGTGACGCCGGGGTGACCGCTCTCATACGTGCCGAATGTCCGGGCTACGTGCGCGAGGACATGCTTCGGGTCTGGCGCGTCTCTGATGCACTCCGTCGCAAGGCGGCACAACTCGGGTGTCGTAAAATAGAGCGCGAGTTGCACAAAGCGAGAAGTAAACCGCAGGTGATCCCAATGTCGAACAAGGATCCGCTCGGCGTCCTCTGCAGGACACCTTACGAGTAGGTCATAGATCGGTTCGTCTTCTCTGCACTCTTCGTTCCATCGTCGCGCGGCGTGTTCTCTGC
>DATBBB010000474.1:0-4665 GCA_036271215.1 Kofleriaceae bacterium
GCCAGGGCTCGCAAGGCGGCCAGGGCTCGCAAGGCGGCTAGGGCTCGCAAGGCGGCCAGGGCTCGCAAGGCGGCCAGGGCTCGCAAGGCGGCCAGGGCTCGCAAGGCGGCCAGGCGGGGCAAGGCTCGCAGGGTTCCGGCGCCGACATCGAGATGGATCCCGCCACCGCCGACGACCCTGCGCCCGCGCGGGTCAAGCCGTCGAACGACGCCGACGAGGAAGCGAACGCGCCCAAGACCGCCGAGGAGGCCGTCAAGCACACGCAGGTTGCGCCCTCCGCGCCTGCGCTCGCCACCACGCTTGCCGGCGCAGTCCAGCTGATCCAGGACGACAAGCGAGATCTCGCCCTCGCGAGCCTCCACGCGCTGTGGAAGAAGACCCCGCAGAGCGCGTACATCCCGTTCCTGCTCGGCAACCTGTACTACGACCAGCGCTGGTGGTCGGTCGCGATGGACCACTACGCCGCGGCGATCAAAAAGAACGCCCAGTATCGCGCCAACCCGACGCTCAACCGCAACGTGATCCGGATGCTGGCGAGCGACAAGACGGCTCGCAAGGCCCAGGGCTTTCTCAAGAACACCGTCGGCAAGTCGGCGGTACCATACCTGCGCACGGCGGCCAAGCAGGACAACAACGTCCAGGTCCGCCGGCTGTCCAGCTGGCTGCTCCGCGGCATGTGAGCCTGCCCGCTGACGATGCCTCGCTGATCGTCACCGCGGGCGCCCAAGCCGTCGGGCCCCCCTCGTCCGCGAGTTCCGCAAGCGCTCCCACGTGACGAGGTGGAGAAACGGCGACCCACGAGAAGGCAGAAGGTGCGCGATCTCGCAGCGCGAGGACTGTTTGAGCGGCGAGGGGGTGACCCGACGGCGCAGCGCCCGCGGCGTGCGCGTTCTCCACCGCGGCGCAGCGCACCGGCATCGGCGCATCGGCATCCGGCATCCGGCGTCCGCATCCAGCCGGCCACGCAGATCCGTCGCCATCATGAGTAGACTTCCTGCGGGTTCTGGGCCAAGGTCGCGCCTTCCCAGGCGACAGCCCCTTGACACCAGAGGCGCGATCCATAAGAGTTCGCGCTCGTTTTCGACGCCGGATCCGGTCCCGATCAGGAACTTCTAGATGCCCACGATTAACCAGCTCGTTCGCAACGGCCGCGAGAAGGCGCGCATGAAGAGTGCGTCGCCGGCTCTCAAGCAGTGCCCGCAGAAGCGCGGCGTCTGCACCCGCGTCTATACCACCACGCCGAAGAAGCCGAACTCGGCGCTGCGCAAGGTCGCGCGCGTCCGGCTCACCAACGGCATGGAAGTCACGTCGTACATCCCGGGCGAGGGGCACAACCTCCAGGAGCACTCGGTCGTCCTGATCCGCGGCGGCCGCGTCAAGGATCTGCCGGGCGTTCGCTATCACATCATCCGCGGCACGCTCGACACCACGGGCGTGCAGAACCGCAAGCAGTCGCGCTCCAAGTACGGCGCGAAGCGCCCGAAGTAAGCTGAGCCAGGAAGAGATCGACAGCCATGCCCCGTAAAGGTGAAGTACCCAAGCGCAAGGTCCTGCCGGACCCCAAGTTCACCGACGCGCCGTCGGACGTCCGCCGCCGGATCACGAAGTTCGTCAACGTCGTCATGCGCGACGGCAAGAAGGCGGTCGCCGAGGGCATCGTCTACGGCGCCCTCGACATGGTCGCCGAGCGCGCGAAGGACGATCCGTTGAAGGTGTGGGAGCGCGCGCTGGCCAACGTCCGGCCGCGCGTCGAGGTCAAGAGCCGCCGCGTCGGTGGCTCGACCTACCAGGTCCCGGTCGATGTCCGCCCCGATCGCTCGCTGGCGCTGGGCATGCGCTGGCTCGTCGAGTACGCGCGCGACCGCAACGAGAAGACGATGATGGACCGGCTCGCCAACGAGATCGTCGACGCCGCCCAGAACCGCGGCAACGCGGTCAAGAAGCGCGAAGACGTCCACAAGATGGCAGACGCCAACAAGGCGTTCTCGCACTACCGCTGGTAGTCTCCAGCGGCACCCAGGCACCCCACGGCATCAGGAGGCGAGATCGAACGACGCGCATTCCCCACGCGGGGCTCGGAAGGTAGCTGCACCCACCGGTGCGAGACCTAAACCACTGAGCTCATGACGCCGACCGCCGGGCTCCTCGCGAGCCCGGACCTTGGCCGTCTCGTTCGACGCCCCGCGGCGCAGGTTCTTCTCGAACACGCCGTGCACAAGACCGACGCCCGGAGCGCTCCGCTCGCGCGCACCCGCAACATCGGGATCATGGCGCATGTCGACGCGGGTAAGACCACGACGACCGAGCGCATCCTCTACTACTCCGGCGTGACGTCGCGGCCCGGCAACGTCGACGAGGGCTCCACCGTCACCGACTGGATGGAGCAGGAGCAGGAGCGCGGGATCTCGATCACCGCCGCGGCGACCACGTTCGTGTGGAACGACCACGTGGTCAACCTGATCGACACCCCGGGCCACGTCGACTTCACGATGGAGGTCGAGCGCTCGCTGCGCGTGCTCGACGGTGCGATCGCGGTGTTCGACGCGGTCGAGGGCGTGCAGTCGCAGAGCGAGACGGTCTGGCGCCAGGCCGACCGCTACCGGATCCCGCGGGTCGCGTTCCTCAACAAGTGCGACCGCGAGGGCGCTGATCCCGACCGCGTGCTCGGCGAGATCCGGACCCGGCTCGGCGCGTCGCCGATCGCGATCCAGCTGCCGCTCGGCCTGGGCCCCGAGTTCGAGGGCGTGATCGACCTGATCGCGATGCAGGCCCGGACCTGGGACGCCGACTCGTTCGGCGCCAAGTTCACCGACGGCGCGATCCCCGACGAGCATGCCGAGGCCGCCCGGCGCGCCCGCGACGCGATGCTCGAGGCGATCGCCGAGCTCGATGACGAGCTGATGGCCGCCTGGGTCGCCGGCGACGCGCTGCCGCCCGCCGCGATCCACGCCGCGCTGCGCCGGGTCACGCTCGGCAACCGCGGCCTGCCGGTGCTGGTCGGCGCCGCGTTCTTCAACCTCGGGATCCACAACCTGCTCGACGCCGTGCTCGAGTACCTGCCGTCGCCGGCGGACTTCGCCGAGGTCCGCGGCCGCGAACCGAGCGATCCCGGCAGCGCGCCGACCGTGGTCCGCCGGATCGGCGACCAGGAGCCGCTCGCGGCGCTCGCGTTCAAGGTCCAGATCGACGAGGCCGGCGGCACGCTGACGTTCGTCCGGGTCTACGCCGGCTGCCTGCGCGTCGGCGACGCCGTGCTCAACGCCACCAAGGGCCAGCTCGAGCAGATCGGCCGGCTGGTCCGGATGTTCGCGAACCACCGCGAGGACATCAAGCAGATCGAGGCCGGCATGATCGGCGCGGTCCACGACCCGTCGCCGGTCACCGCCCACCCGGCCCAGCGCGGCCTGCGGCTGTCGACCGGCGACACGCTGTCCGACCCGCGCGCCCCGATCCTGCTCGACGCGATGCGGGTCCCCGCGCCGGTGATGGGCGTCGTGATCGAGCCCGAGACCGAGGACGACATCGCCAAGGTCGCCCAGGCGCTCGAGCGGATCGCGATCGAGGATCCCTCGTTCCGGGTCACCACCGACCCCGACTCCGGACAGATCCTGATCTCGGGGATGGGCGAGCTCCACCTCGAGATCATCGTGGAGCGCATGCGCCGCGAGTTCGGCGTCCACGCCCGGATCGGCAACCCACAGGTTGCCTATCGCGAGACGATCACCCGGCGCGCCGAGGGCGAGCACAAGGTCAACCGCGCGCGGACCCGCGCCGCCGGCCCGCGCGGCGAGTACGGCCACGTCCAGCTCGTGGTCGAGCCGACCGACCGCGGCGGGGGGTACATCTACGAAAATCGCGCGTCGACCAGCGAGATCCCGCAGGAGCACGCGCCGGCGGTGGAAGCTGGGATCGCCGAGGCGGTCGAGCGCGGCGTGCTGGCCGGCCACCCGATGATCGACCTCCGGGTCAGCGTGGTCGGTGGCAGTTATCACCCTGTAGATTCAGATAATTACGCCTTCAAGCTGGCCGGCAGCCGGGCGTTTGTCGAGGCCGCCCACCGCGCTGTTCCCACGGTCCTCGAGCCGGTCATGGCGCTCGAAGTGGTCACTCCCGACGAGCACGTCGGCGACGTCCTTGGCGATTTGCATGCCAGAAGGGGAAAAGTCGCTGGAATTACCGCACGACCTGGTGTACAGACCGTCGCCTGTTTTGTCCCGATGGCCTCGATGTTCGGTTACGCGACTGACCTCCGTAATCGCACCCGCGGCCGCGCGACATACGCGATGGAGCTTGACCACTACGCTGAAGTCCCGCAGCAACTCCGGGACGACCTGATCGCCGCCCGCGCCTGAATCCTAGGAATCCAAGAGGAGCCTTTCCGTGTCGAAAGAAAAATTCGTCCGCAACAAGCCGCACGTCAACATCGGAACGATCGGTCACGTCGACCATGGAAAGACCACGTTGACGGCGGCGATCACGAAGGTGCAGGCCGGCAAGGGGCTAGCGAAGTTCACGGCGTTCGACCAGATCGACAAGGCGCCGGAAGAGAAGGCACGCGGCATCACGATCTCGACGGCGCACGTCGAGTACGAGAGCGACAAGCGGCACTACGCGCACGTCGATTGCCCGGGCCACGCGGACTACATCAAGAACATGATCACGGGC
>DATBBB010000475.1:0-20979 GCA_036271215.1 Kofleriaceae bacterium
GAGCGCGGTGAGCTGCGCCCGCGCCTCGGCGGGCCGCCGGGTCGCGCCCCGGCCGGCGATGAACACGGGACGGCGCGCCGCCGCGAGCGCCGCGAGCAGCGGACCGAGCTCCGGCAGCGGGCCGAGCTCCTCGCGGGCAGCCAGGGCCGCGACGCCGGTGATCTGCGCCCGCTGCGCCAGGTCCGCCAGCTGCGCCAGGTCCGCGGCATCGGTGATCTGCGCCCGCTGCGCCAGATCCGCCAGCTGCGCCAGATCCGCGGCATCGCCCGCCGGCATCGCCTGGACGTCGAGCGGCAGCCCGAGCACCACGGTCTGGCCCGCGCCCGCCACCGCGGCCCGGCATGCGTCGGCGACGTCGCTCGCCGCGCGCGCCGCCGTCACCCGGCGAAACCCGGCGCCGATCGCCACCGCGAGGCCCGGCAGATCGAGGAAGAAGTTCGACCGCGGGCTGGTCGCCTCGGGCGCGAGCACGATCAGCGGCGTGCGGCTCTTCGCCGCCTCGACCACGCCGGTCAACGCGTTGGTCACGCCCGGCCCCTGATGCACCGACAGCGCGCAGAGCCGGCCCGACACCCGCGCGTACGCGTCGGCCATGCTGGCGGCCCCACCCTCGTGCACCGCGGCGATGTACCGCGCGCCGGCGGCGATCAGCGCGTTGGTCACGTGGAAGTTACCGCTGCCGACCACGCCGAACACGTGATCGACGCCGTGCGCGGCGAGGCTGCGCGCGACCGCCTCGGCGACGTTCATGACGCCCCGACCTACCCGGCCTGCCCGGGGCGCTCGACCAGCGCGATCGCGCGGCACGGGCTGCCGGAGCCGTCCACGATCGGCAGCGGGCCGACGAACACCACCGCGCCGGTCGGCGGCAGGCGCGCGAGGTTCTGCAGCTGGGTCAGGCCGTACTTGTCGTGACCGAGCAGGAACGAGTGACACGGGAACGCCGGATCGAACGCGTGCGCGCCGCCGGCATCGGTCCCCACGGTCTCGACGCCCAGGCCCTGGACCGGCGCGGTCTCGGCGAGCCACCTCGCGCACTCGGCCGACACGCCCGGCGTGTGACCGGCGTTGAGGAACGCGGCCTCGTTGCGCACGCGCGCGTCCCAGCCGGTGCGGTACAGCAGCCAGCCGCCCGCGGGCAACGGGCCATGCTTGGCCTCCCACGCCTTGACGTGCGCGATCTCGAGCACGAAGTCGGGGTTCGCCGCGGCCTCGGCGGTGAAGTCGAGCACGGCGGCCGGGGCGATCATCCGGCGCGGCGCGAACTGCGAGACGTCCGCGCCGTCCTTGCCGGTGATCCAGTGGATCGGGGCGTCGAGGTGCGTGCCGGTATGCTCGCCGGTCGTGAAGTTGTTCCAGTACCAGGCCGGACCGGCCGCGTTGTAGCGGCTGATCTCGCTCAGCCCGAACCGCGCGGTCTGGCCGAACGGCTCGGGCACCTCGAGGATCGGCGTGTGCGCCGACAGCGGCGCCGTGAGATCGATGACCTCGACGGTGCCCGATGAGATCGCGGCAACCAGATCGCTGAGTGTGCCCATGCCGTCGAGGCTACGCAGGTGCGCGCGGCGGTGCAACGCGCCCGGGCTCACCGCGGTGGGCGAGTGTGTTGTCCCAGCTGGAACGCCGCGCGGTGCTCGGCCGCGATCGCAAGGCGATCGGCCCCGGCCCACCCCCGGCCACCGTCACACGAGCTTGACCAGCTGCTTGCCGAAGTTCTTGCCCTGCAACAGCCCCAGGAACGCCGACGGCGCGCGGTCGAGGCCGTCCGCGATGGTCTCGCGGTACTTGATCGCCCCGGCCGCGACGCCGGCTGCGAGCTCGGTGCGCGCCGCGGCCCACAGCGGCAGGTGCTCCGACACGATGAAGCCCTGGATCTTGAGCCGCGCGGTCAGGATCAGATCCGGCCGCGCGATCGGCTGCGGCGTGCCGTTGTACGACGAGATCATGCCGCACACGGCGATCCGGCCGAACGCGTTCATCTGCCGCATCACGGCCTCGAGCACCATGCCGCCGACGTTCTCGAAGTAGCCGTCGATCCCGGCGGGCGCGGCCTTGCGCAGCTCGGCGCCGAACGCCTCGACGTCGCGCACCGCCTTGTAGTCGAGGCAGGCGTCGAACCCGAGCTCGCCGGTGACGTAGTCGCACTTGTCCTTGCCACCGGCCACGCCGATCACGCGGCAGCCGCGCGCCTTCGCGAGCTGGCCGACCACGCTGCCGACCGCGCCCGACGCCGCGCTGACCACGAGGGTCTCGCCGGGCTTCGGCTCGCAGATCAGGTGCAGCCCGATCCACGCGGTGATCCCCGGCATGCCGACCGCACCGAGGTACGCCGCCATCGGGATCTGGGCGGTATCGATCTTGCGCAGCGCGCCCGGGACCTCGGCGTTGACCACCGAGTACTCCTGCCAGCCACCGGCGCCGCTCACGTGGTCGCCGACCGCGAAGCTCGCCGCCTGGCTCGCGACGACCTCGCCGACCGTGCCGCCGAGCATGACCTCGTTCAGCGGCTGCGGCGGAGCGTACGACTTCTGGTCGCTCATGCGGCCGCGCATGTACGGATCGAGCGACAGATAATGATGCCGCACCAGGACCTGGCCCGGTGCGAGCTCCGGCACGGCAACGCGGTCGAGCCGGAAGTTGTCCTCGCTCGGCGCACCGGTCGGGCGCGACGCGAGCACAAAGCGGCGATTCATCGTGGTCATCGCCGCGCAGGATATACCCGGCGCGACGCGCGACGCGCCGAGCGAATGCCGGGTTGTGCAGACGCAATCTTCATGCAGCTGATAAACCCGCCGACCGCCGTGCGCGAACGCTCGTGATAGGGTCCGCGGCGTGCGCTGCCTGGTCGCCGCCCTCGCCGTGCTCGCGGCAGCGCCGGCCGCGCGCGCCGACCTGACCGCGGCCGCCGGCGCAAACCGCGCGGCGAGCCCGACCGCGGCCACCGGCGCAAGCGGCGCGGCGAGCCCGGCTGCGGCCACCGGCGGCGCGGTCAACGATCTGGTCGCGCGGCCGCTCGTGCTCGAGGCCGGCGCGTGGCTCGCGAGCCTCGCCGTCGAGCTCAACATGGAGACCGGCCAGTACGCCCGGCCGATCTCGCTCGCGCCCGACGTGTGGTACGGCGTCACGCCGCGGCTGACCGTGGGTGTGATCCACTCCAACGCGAGCGTCGATCTGATCGACGCCGGCGGTGGGCTGTGCCTGCGGGGCGACGCGCTGACCTGCTCGCAGGTCTATCGCGGCGGCGGGCTCGACGTCCGCTGGAGCTGGCTCGAGGGTGCGCTCGCGATCGCGCCGCGCGGCCGGCTGCTGGTGCGCGACGTCGATCCGTGGAAGCCCGCGGCCACGCTCGGCGCGGTGGTGCGCTGGACGACCGGCCGCTACGCGATCACCGGCGATCCGTACCTGCGGCTCGGGCTCGCCAACCAGGGGCTCGGCAACCGCGCCGCGCTGGTCGTGCCGATCTGGCTCGAGGCCCAGCCCGCGGCCGGCTGGCGGATCGCGCTGCACAGCGGCTGGGACTCCGAGCTCGCGACCTGGCGCGACGGCTGGCACGTCCCGATCGGCCTCGAGCTCACCCACCGCGCCACCGATCAGCTCGACGTCGGCCTGACCGGCGGCTTCCCGCACCTGCTCGGCCCGCAGAACAACGCCAAGATCCGCTCGCTGTCAGTCGTCGTCGCATACCGCCCGTGATCGCCCGGCGCGGCACGCACCGGCTGCTCAGATGCCGAGATAGGCCGCGCGGATCTCGGGGTTGGCGGCGAGCTCGGCGCTCGCCCCGGCGAGCCGGACCCGGCCGGTCTCGATGATCACGCCGCGCTCGGCGACCGCGAGCGCCTTGCGCAGGTTCTGCTCGACCAGCAGGATCGTCATGCCGCCGGCGTGGAGCGCGGCGATGGTCTGCATCAGCTGATCGACCAGGAGCGGCGCGAGGCCGAGGCTGAGCTCGTCGAGCATCACCAGCGCCGGCTCGCTCATCAGCGCGCGGGCGATCGCACACATCTGCTGCTCGCCGCCCGACAGGCTGCCGGCCAGCTGGTGGCGGCGCTCGTGGAGCCGCGGGAACAGCGCGAACATGCGGTCGAGGTTCCGGCGCGCGGCGGGCCGGGCGCGGCGGGTGTAAGCGCCGAGCTGAAGGTTCTCGAGCACCGCGAGCTGCGGCCACAGCTCGCGGCCCTCGGGGACCAGCGCGATGCCGAGCTCGGCGCGGCCGGCCGCCGGCACGCCGGTCAGCGACTGGCCGCGGAACCGGATCTCGCCGGCGCGCGGGGCCCGAAGGCCGGTGATCGCGCGCAGCGTGGTGGTCTTGCCCGCGCCGTTGGAGCCGAGCAAGGTCACGATCTCGCCGGCCCGGACCTCGAGGCTGAGCTGATGCAGCACCTGGACGTCGTCGTAGAACACGTCGATCCGATCGACCTCGAGCAACGGCGCGGTCATTGCGGATCCTCGGGCGCGGCCTCGGGCGCGGCCTCGGGCGCGGCCTCGGGCGGATCCTCGGGCGCGGCCTCGGTCCCCAGGTACGCCGTGATCACCCGCGGGTCCGCCGCGATCTCCTGCGGCGTGCCCTCGGCGATCCGCTTGCCGCGGTCGAGCACCACGATGCGATCCGACAGGCTCATCACCGCCGGCATCACGTGCTCGGTCATGATCACCGAGATCCCGCGCTCGTCGCGCACCCGGCGGATCAGCGCCGCGAACGCCAGCGCCTCGGTCGGGTTGACGCCGGCGACGACCTCGTCGAGCAGCACGACGCGCGGCCCGGTCGACAGCGCGCGCGCCAGCTCGAGCCGCTTGCGCCCGGCGAGCGTGAGCGTGACCGGCAGCTGCTCGGCGCGATCGCTCAGCCCGACAAACGAGAGGACCTCGGCGGCGCGATCGGCCGCGCGGGTCTCGCCGTGGCCGGGCGCGTGGATCGCCGCGACCAGCACGTTCTCGAACACCGTCAGGTTGCCGAACGGCCGCACGATCTGATGGGTCCGCACGATGCCGGCGCGCACCGTGCGATGCGCAGGCCCCGTGACCCGCGCGCCGGCGAGCATGACCTCGCCCGAGGTCGGCCGGATCGAGCCGGCGAGCACGCTGAACAGCGTGGTCTTGCCGGCGCCGTTGGGGCCGATCACGCCGAGGATCTCGCGGTCGGCGAGCGTGAGGTCCACGTCGTCGAGCGCGATCAGCCCACCGAACCGCTTGGTGAGGCCGCGCGCCACGAGCAGGGTCACACGACCTCGCGGGAGCGACGCCGGCGCGCGCGCTGGACCGCCGCGACGACGCGCAGGCCCAGGCCGGTGAGCCCGAGCGGCTCGAACAGGATGATGCAGATCAGCAGCAGACCGTACAGCCCCAGATACAGCTCGGGATACGACGCCAGGAGATACGTCCGCACCAGCACGAACACCACCGCGCCGAGCACCGGCCCGAGCGACGTGCCGATGCCGCCGACCACCGCCATCAGCACGAACGCGATCGAGCGATCGAATCCGAGCATGTCGCTCGGCTCGATGAACCCGAAGTACGACGCCCACAGCCCGCCCGACAGCCCGACCACGGTGCCCGACAGCATGAAGATCACGTCCTGGTAGAACGTGGTCGAGATCCCGACGTCGGCCGCGGCATCGGCGTCGGCCTTGATCGCGAGCAGCTTGAGCCCGAGGCTCGATCGCCGGATCGCGACCGACGCCAGCGCGACCAGCACCGCGAACCCGAGCGCCCACCAGTACAGCTGGTACTTGAGCACGGCGTCGATCGGCAGCGACAGCCCCGACGCGCCGCCGGTGAAGCGCTCCCAGTAGGTCAGGACCTGCCGGCTGATCTCGCCGAACCCGATCGTGGCGATCGAGAAGTACGGGCCGCGCAGCCGCAGCATCGGGTGCGCCGCCAGCGCGAACACCCCGGCACACACCGCGCCGGCCAGCCAGCACGCCGGTACCGGCAGGTGCACGCTCAGCATCAGCCGCGCCGAGACGAACGCGCCGACGCCGAACAGCGACGCGTGGCCGAAGCTGACCTGGCCGACGAACCCGCCCATCCAGTTCCATGCCAGCACGCCGGCGATCATGATGAACGACGAGGTCAACAGGTTGTGCGCGTACGGCGACAGCTCGACGCCGACCGGCAGCACGGCGAGGATCGCGAACCCGGCGACGAACCCGGCGACGAGCCGCCGCGGGATCAGCGGCGATGGCGCGGTCACGACAGCACCCGCTGGCCGAACAGCCCGCCCGGCCGCAGCACCAGCACGACCACCAGCAGCAGGAACCCCACCGTGGTCGTCAGGTACGCCGGCAGCACGAAGATCGAGAACACCTCGGCGAGCGCGACGATCAGCGCGGCGACCGCCACGCCGGTGATGCTGCCGAGCCCGCCGAGCACGACCACGACGAACGACTTGAGCAGCTCCGACGCGCCCGACGCCGGGTTGAACGGAAAGATCGTCGCGAACAGCACGCCGGCCACGCCGGCCAGCGCGGTGCCGATCCCGAACGTCAGCATGTAGATCCGGCGGACGTCGATCCCGACCAGGGTGCAGCTGTCGGCGTTCTGCGCCACCGCGCGGATCGCGCGCCCGAGCTGGGTCCGGCGCAGCACGAGCTGCAAGGTCACCGCGATCGCCAGCGCGATGCCGAGCACGACCAACCGGCTCACCGCGACGTGGGTGCCGAGGATCATCCGCGACTGCGTCGAATACGCCGTGCGGATCGCCTGGTCATTGCCGGTGAACAGCAGATAGGCAATGTTGCGCAGTACCAGCCAGACCCCGAACAGCAGCAGCAGCGACGCCGGTCCGCCGGCCGCGCCGCGCGGCAGCCGCTGGACCAGCAGCGCGTACATCGCGACGCCGAGCCCGAAGCTGGCGAGCGCGACGATCGGGATCGCGAGATATGGATCGATGCCGAGCCGCTCGTGCAGCACCCAGCCGAGGTACGCGCCGACCATGATCACGCCGCCGTGCGCCAGGTTGACCACGCGCAGGACGCCGTAGATCAGGCCCAGCCCGTAGGCCATCGTGGCGTACAGGCCGGCGAGCAGCACCGCCGCGACCAGCATGTCGACGAACCGAGTCATGCGGGGCGGGCTATGGCGCGCAGCGCGGATTGGGCGCGATGCCGTCCGCTGTCGCCACCGCCTTGGGCAGGATGATCGGCGACGTGCCGTCGGGCAGGTTCTGCTGCAGCACGAAGCCGTTCTGCGCGTCGCCGCCCTTGTCGGCCGGGAACTCGAGCGTGCCGCCCGGCAGCAGCGAGTCGATCTTGAGCGCCGCGAGCTTGGCGCGCACCGCCTCGCGATCGGTCGAGCCGGCCTGCTGGATCGCGGTGAACAGCGCGTGCGCCGCCTCGTAGCCGAGCGCCTGGAACCACTCGGGCGTCCGGCCGCCGTACTTCGCCTTGAACGCCTCGGTGAACTTCTTGGCCGCCGGGATCTTGTCGGCGAGCAGCGCGCTCCACCACACGCCCGAGACGACGTAGGCGACGCTGTCCTTGCCGAGCGTGTCGATCGCCTGCTGCTCCGAGCCGCGCGCGCCGTAGCTCACGACCTTGTGACACAGCCCGGCGTCGAGATACTGCTTGTGCAGCGTGATGTAGTCCGGCAGGTGGGCGTCGGCGAGGAACAGGTCGGCGCCGGCGCTCTTGACCTTGCCGAGCAGCGCGCTGAAGTCCTTGCCGTTGACCTCGAACGATTCGTCGACGGCGATCTCGAACGCGCCGCCGCTCCGGGTCACGAACTCGCTGACCCCGGTGCGGAAGTCCTTGCCGTGCGCCGTGTTCTCCCACAGCAGGGCGATCTTCGCCGGCCGGGGCAGCTTGCCGGCCTGCTGCTCGGCGGCGATCCAGCCCATCAAGGTGGTGCCGAGCAACTCGACCGGCGACAGCGCGCCGAAGATGTACTTGTAGCCGCGCTTGTAGATCTCGCTCGCCGCGCCGCCGCCGTTGACGTACGGAACTTTATTTTGCTCGGCGACCGTGGTCTGGGCCTCGACCAGCGACGTCGAGTACGTGCCGAGCAGGAAGTCGACCTTGTCGCTGTTGATCAGCTTGTCGGCCAGGCTCACCGCGGTCGCCTGGTTGCTGGTGTCGTCGTGGAGCTGGAGCTTGACCGGCCGCTTCTTGCCCGCGACCTCGAGCCCGCCCGCGGCGGTCACCTCGTCGAACGCCAGCTCGTAGCCCTCCTTGAAGAACCCGCCGACCCGCGCCTCGGCGCCGGTCAGCGGCAGGGTCGCGCCGATCAAGATCTCGTCGCGCGCGGCGGTCTGCGACGGCCTCGGCTTGCATGCGGCCAGCGCCGCGGCGCCGGCGATCAAGAGCCCCAGCGAACAGGCGCGCAGCCCGGGCGTCATGGCCATGGTTCCTCTTCCTCCGGGCGAGCGAATCGCCACGATGTGGGTACCACAGGCCCGCCGGCTACGGCTCGTCCATGGCGGTGTACATTGCTGCGATCTGTTTTGCATAGCGCTCGTGAATCACGCGGCGCTTGAGCTTGAGGGTCGGCGTCAGCTCCGCGCTCTCCGCGGTCCACTCGGTCGGCAGGATCGTCCAGCGCCGGACGTTCTCGACCCGCGAGACCCGCTCGTTGACCGCGGCGATCGCGCGCGCGACCTCGGCGGCGAGCTCGGGGTTGCCGGCGAGCTCGGCGATGGTCCGGCCGGTCGCGCCGTGCGCTGCCGCCCACGCGGGCGCGGCTTGGCCGTCGAGCACGATCAGCGCGGTGAGGTAGCTCCGGTTGTCGCCGATCACGCAGGCCTGGCCGATCAGCGGGTGCGCCTTCAGTAGATTTTCGAGGTTCGCCGGCGAGATGTTCTTGCCGCCCGCGGTGATGATCAGCTCCTTCTTGCGATCGACGATCGTGTAGTAGCCGTCGGCGTCGGCGGTCGCGATGTCGCCGGTCGCGAGCCAGCCGTCGGGGCTGATCGTCTCGGCGGTCTTGTCCGGATCCTTGTAGTAGCCGCGCATCACCAGGCCGCCGCGGATCTGCAGCTCGCCGTCGTCGGCCAGCCGGAGCTCGACCCCGGGCAGCGCGATGCCGATCGAGCCGATCTTGATCCGCTCGAGCGGGTTGCGGGTGCCGACCACGCCGAGCTCGCTCATGCCCCAGATCTCGGAGATCGGCAGGCCGATCGCGTGGAAGAACTCGAGCACCTCGCGCGAGGTCGGCGCCGCGCCGGTGACGGTGTAGCGCGTACGCTCGAGGCCGATCCGGGCGCGGATCGCCGCGAACATCGGCTCGACCATCGCGCGCTGCTGGCGCAGCTCGGCGGGCACCGGCGCGCCACGCTGCTCGAGCGCGACCACCGTGCGCGACAGCTCGATCGCGCCGAGCACCATGCGCCGGCGCTGATCGTCGGGCTCGTTCGCGATCGCGCTGGTCAGCCCGGCGTGCAGCTTCTCCCAGATCCGCGGCACGGCGCCGAACACCGTCGGCCGGACCTCGAGCACGGTCTGCAGGATCTGCGTGATCTCGGCGCAGAAGATCTGCGTGTTGCCGCACTTGACCGCCCCGTAGTGGTTGAGGAACCGATCGGAGGCGTGGGCGAGCGGCAGGTAGCTGATGATGCGATCGGTCTCGAGCGTCGGCGACACCCGGTACATCGACTCGAGCACCCACAGCGACGACCGGTGGGTATCGATCACGCCCTTGGGCGGGCCGGTCGTGCCCGAGGTGTAGATCAGGGTCAGCGTGTCATCGGGTGAGACGCCTTGCCACAGGCCGTCGAACGCGTGGGGGTCGCGGGCATCGGCGGCGCGGCCGGCGGCGCGCAGCGCGTCCCACGAGATCACGCCCGGTGCATCGATCGCGCCGTCGATTGCACCATCGATCGCATCCTCACTCGCGCCCTCGATCAAGATGATATGCGCGAGCTTGGGCAGCTGGCCGCGCACCGCGAGGAGCTTGGCCAGGAACTCGCGATCCTCGACGAACGCGACCCGCGCGTCGCAGTGATCGGCGATGTAGGCGATCTGCTCGGGCGCCAGCGTGTTGTACAGGCTGACCGGTGTGCCGCCGGCGTGGACCATGCCGAGGTCGGCGATCACGGGCTCGGCGCGGTTGCGCGCCATGATCACGCCGAAGCTGCGCGGCGCCACGCCGAGCGCGGACAGCCCGAGCGCGACCTCGCGGACCTGGGTGCGGTACTCGCGCCACGTCAGCGACCGCGACGTGCCGTCGCGCGCCCGGCTGATCAGCGCCTCGGCATCCCCGCGCCGCGCGCAGGTCTCGGCGAACACGCTGCACAGCGTCTTGCCCGCGATGGCCTGGTCGATCTCGGTCCGCTCGGCGTCGACGTCGCGCATGGCTCCCTCCGCGGCCGACGGTACGCCGATCGTGCCGCGCGCGACAAGGCGGATCGGGCTGGGAGCCCTCAGCCCGTTGGATCGACCAGCCGGCCGAGGAACACGATCGCGCCGCTCCGCGCGTCGCGGATCAAGAACACGAACGGGTGATCGGCACGAAACACCGTCGGTGTGGCCATCATGCCGCGCGCCGTCATCACCACCGCGGTCGCCGCGGCCGCCTCGGTGCCCTGCTCGGTGACGTCGATCATCGCCTGCTGTACGACATGCGAGATGGACAGCTCGCGGCGCGGCTCGATCGCCGAGAAGTCGGCGGCCGACGCGCGGAACGCATCGACCATGCCGAGCGCCTCGAGCGCCGGCTGCAGCGCCAGGCGGGTCGAGAACCGGAACCGCGGCAGCGTGACCGCCACCCGGCCCGGCGCCAGCCCGCCGAGCCAGCCGGCGAGCGCCCCGCGGCCGATCGCGCGCTCGAGCTCCGCCGCGCCGTCGCGCGCGTCGGGCAACACGATGTTCATCACGTACTGGCCGGCGCCGTACGCCAGCTCGAGCAGCTGACCGCCTGGGATCACCGCGTGCGGGAACGTCGCGGTCTGCGTCATCAGCGGCGCCTCGACCTCGGCACCGCCGGTGAAGAACGGCCCCGGCCGGGTCCGGCTCGCAGCGAACGGCGAGCGCCACGCCGCGAGGAAGTACAGCGCGCTGGTCAGCACGAGCCGGGTCTGCGCCGTGATCGTCCCCGGGCCGAGCAGCTCCTTGATCTTGTCGGCGGTCTGCTCGCCGACCCAGCGGTTGATCGCGGCGCGGCTCAGCTCGGGCGCCTTCTGGAAGTCGAGCGCCCCGAGCGGCGCGCCGTAGCGATCGGCGAGCTCGGCGAGGAACGGCTCGAGGAACGCGTAGCCGCGCTGGCCCCACAGCCGGTTCGCCACGCGCAGGCAGACCTGATCGCGCGCGCCCTCCGGCGCGTCCGGCGCGGCGTCGAACGCGGCGGCCTCGGCGGCCCACCCCGCGAGCTGCGCCGACAGCTCGTCGTGCGAGGCGTCGCCGCTCGCCAGCCCGAGCGTGCGCGCCATCTGGGTCGCGGTGGCTGCGCGCGCGCCGGCGTACGCCATGCCGAGCGCGATCCGCAGGCTGGCCGGCGACACCAGTAGATTGCCCGGCGCCGCCGCGAGCTGCGCGTACAGCGCGGTCGCGAACCCGTGATCGCCGGCGAGCGCGCCCGGCGCACCGGCGGGCTCGGTCGCGGGCCCGTCGAGGCCTGCGCCGGCGCCGTCACCGGCGGCCTCGACGTCACGCCCGGCCCCGAACAACCGCTTCCACCACGGATCGCTAGGCGCTGGCATCGCGCGCAGGGTAGCCCAGGCTCGGTGCCTTCGTCGGTTGCTGGACAGCCTGGATCCGACGTGCCGGCGAGAGTTGGGCCTACCGGGGCTTCCCGGCAGCCTCGCTCGCGCTAGCCGTTGGCGAGCAGCTCGTAGATCTGGCGGCGCGCCTCGACGACGATCGCCGTGGCTCGCGTGCACTGCTCCACGCTGCCGACCGCGCTGATCTGCTTGGCTGCCATCCTGAGCGCGCCGACCGCCTCGCGCAGCGCGCCCGACTTGCCCTCGTACGCGGCCTGCCACGGCAGGCCCTCGCCGCGCTCGGTGCGCTCCTTGAGCTCGGCCTGGCCCTTGCGGGTCAGGGTGTAGATCCGCTTGCCGTCGCGATCCTCGCCGGACACGAGCTCCTCGTCGGCCAGCGCCTGCAGGGTGGGATAGATCGAGCCCGGGCTCGGCCGCCAGGCGCCGGCGCTCGCGTGCTCGAGCCGCTGGCCGAGCTCGTAGCCGTGGCCCGCGCCGTCCTGCAGCGCGAGCAATAGCGCCGCGCGAACGTCGCCGTGGCGCATCCGGCCGTGGCCGTGGCGGCCTCGGCTGGAGCCGCCCTCGCCGCGCTCGTCGTGCGCATGAAGGCCTCGGCCCCGTCGTGATATCTTGCTGTGTCTCATCCTATTGCGATATATCGTAATGCATCTCGAGCGACTGTCAAGCGCCGGTCGCCCGCGCCGCCGATCGCGCCCGGAACCGGCCGGAACTGGTCGGGATTCGCGCCCGGTCCCCGGCCGCGCGCAGTAAGCTGGCGGCGTGCGCCTGCTCGCGGCCATCGGCCTGACCCTGCTGTTCGCGGTCGGCGCCGGCTTGGGCCTCGCGCTCGCCGTGCTGATCGTCCCGATCAGCTTCTATCGCCGGGCCCGCGCGGTCCACGCCGAGGGTGTGGTGTGCCGCGGCGAGCTGATCGCCCGCGATCCGGTGGCCGCGCGGCTCGCCGGCCCGGTGCTGGTCCGGCTGTCGGGAGCGCTCGCGGCGCAGACCGCCGGCTCCGATATTCTCGGAGTCGCGCTCCGGATGCAGCGCACCGCGAGCGACGACGCGCGCGACGGCGATCAGGATCTGCTGCTCGGCAGCTTCGAATCGTTCCACACCGTGGGCCGCGACCGCGCGCGGACCGACGCCGGCGACTACCTCGCGAACCGCTACTCGACGGTGACGCCGTGGTGGCTGCCCGGGCGCGGCGCGGTGACGCTCCGGCTGGTGCCGCTGCCCGCGCCGCCGGGTTCCGCGGCACCCCCGCCTGCGCCGCCGGGCTCGGCGGCGCCCGTGGCCGATCGGCTCGCGCGGCTCGACGCGGCGCTCGCCGCCGACCGCGCGCGGCTCGCGCTCGCGATCGGCACCGGCCCCGAGGCGCGCGGCCTCGCCGAGCTCCGGCTGATCGCGCGAATCGCGACCGACGATCGCGCGCTGCGCACCTCGATGTGGCGCCAGGGCCGCGGCGTTCGCCCGCTCGGCCTGCGGAACGGAATTCGCGCCACGCTGTACCCGCTGAGCCAGATCGCGCGCCGCCTGCGCGGCGGTTAGCCGCACAACGCGCCACTGCGTGGCGTTCGTCGGCCCGATTCGCCCACCGCGACGAACGCGCCGTGTAGGATCGCCGTCGCGGGATGCAGGATGTCGCTAGCACCATCGATCGCTACCAGGTGGTACGCCGGATCGGCGCGGGCGGCATGGGCGTGGTCTACGAGGCCGACGACCTCGAGCGCAGCCAGAAGGTCGCGCTGAAGACGATCTCCAACCCCGACGTCGAGAAGATCTACCAGCTCAAGCGCGAGTTCCGCGCGCTCGCCGATCTGTCGCATCCCAACCTGGTCGCGCTCTACGATCTCGTGGTCGCCGCCGATTCGTGCTTCTTCACGATGGAGCTGCTCGACGGCGTGGACCTCCTGACCTACCTCTGGGGTCGCAAGGTCGAGGATCCGGCCGAGCTCGCGACCACGACGATCACGCCGCTCCCGGTCGCGTCCGCGCTGATGCAGCATCCCGCCGGCGATCACAGCGGCGACGGCGAGAACGTGATCACCCAGAACTCGCCGCGGCCGACCCCGTGCGACATCGACAAGCTGCGCGGCGTGCTGCCCCAGCTCGCGCGCGGCCTGCACGCGCTGCACTGCGCCGGCAAGATCCACCGCGACGTCAAGCCGTCGAACATCCAGGTCACCAGCGACGGCCGCGCCGTGCTGCTCGACTTCGGCCTGGTCGCCGAGCTCGAGCGCCGCCAGGGCGCCGACGGCATGATCGTCGGCACCGTGGCGTACATGGCACCCGAGCAGTGCGCCGGCGATGTCCGGCTCACCGCCGCGGCCGACTGGTATGGCCTCGGCGTCGTGGTGTTCCAGGCGCTGACCGGCCGGCTGCCGTTCGAGGGCGTGCCGACCCGCGTGCTGTTCGAGAAGCAGACCGAGGCCGCGCCGCGGCCGTCGCGGGTCGTCCAGCACATCCCGCCCGACCTCGACGCGCTGTGCGCGGAGCTGCTCGAGCGCGAGCCCGGCGATCGGCCGACCGGCTCGCAGATCTTGCGCCGGCTCGGCGTCGGCGACACCGATCGGATGACCACGCCGCTGGTCAGCATCTCGCGCGACGGCGGATTCACCGGCCGCACCGAGGAGCTGGCGATGCTCGAGGCCGCGCTCGGGCCGCTCGCCTTGAAGCGCGCGTCGATCGCGCTGATCCGCGCGCCGTCGGGCATGGGCAAGACCTCGCTGGTCAGCCGGTTCTTCGAGCGGCTGCGCGCCACCCACCCCAACGCCGTGCTGCTGCGCGGCCGCTGCCTCGAGCGCGAGGACGTGCCGTACAAGGCGATCGATCACCTGATCGACGAGCTCAGCGACTGGTGGCTCGAGCTGTCGCCCAAGGACGCCCAGGCGCTGCTGCCGCGCGATGCCCACCTGTTGCCGACCCTGTTCCCGGTGCTCGACCGCGTGCCGGCGATCGCCGATTCACCCCGGACCCGGCTCGTCGCCGACCCGCAGGCCCGCCGGACCCACGCGTTCGATGCGCTGCGCGAGACCCTGCAACGGCTCGGCGACCGCCACACCGTGGTGCTGTTCCTCGACGACATGCAGTGGGTCGATCGCGACACCACCGCGCTGCTCGCCGATCTGATGCGCGCGCCGGATCCGCCGCCGGTCTTGCTCGTGCTGTCGACCCGCACCGAGGGCAGCGCGCCGGTCGTCGATCTGGTGCGCCGGATGGACGCCGCGCAGCGCCTGATCGATCTCGGCCCGCTCGCCGCCGACGCCGCGCTCGCGATCGCGATGTCGCACCTCGGCGAGGACAACCGCGAGATCGCCGAGCGCTTGGTCCGCGAGGCCGACGGCAGCCCGCTGTTCCTGATCGAGCTGACCCGCTACCTGCACGGCCGCAGCCTCGACGCGGTGTCGGGCAAGGGGCTCGACGCGATGCTGTCCGAGCGGATCGACAACCTCGGCGAGGCCGCGCGGATGATCGCCGAGCTGGTCGCGGTCGCCGGCGAGCCGCTGACCCGCACCCTGCTCGCCCAGGTCAGCGCGATCCCCGCCGCCGAGCTGTCGCGCCAGCTGTCGCTGCTGCGTGCCCAGCGCGTGGTCCGGATGTCGGGCTCGCGCGCCGAGGACACGATCGAGTCGTATCACGCGCGGGTCCGCTCGGCGGTGCTCGCCCAGCTGCCGCCCGAGCGCCGGGCGCGCCACCACCGCGCGCTCGCCACCGCGCTGTCGGGCAAGGGCACCGCGCAGCAGCTCGCGCGCCACTGGTACGGCGCCGGCGATCTCGAGCACGCGGCCGGCTACGCGCGGCGCGCCGGCGACGAGGCGCGCGCCCGGCTCGACTTCGATCTGTCGTCGCGGTGGTACGCGATCGCGCTCGAGGGCCCGCAGTGGACCGACCCCGAGCGCCGCGGCCTGCAGACCCAGCTCGCCGACGCGCTCGCCGATGCCGGCCGGCCGCGCGACGCCGCCGATCAGTTCCTGCTCGCCGCCAAGGGCGCCGACGCCGCGACCACGCTCGAGCTCCGCCGCCGCGCCGCCGGCTCGCTGCTCCAGTCCGGCTACGTCGCCGAGGGCCTCGAGCTGACCCGGACCGTGCTCGCCGGGGTCGGCCTCGCGATGGCGCGCACGCCGCGCCGCGGCCTGATGCGCACGGTGCTGCGCCGCGCCTGGCTCCGGCTGCGCGGCCTGGGGTTCCGCGCCCGCGCGCTCGCCGAGATCAGCCAGGCCGAGCTGACCCGGGTCGATGTCTGCGAGGGCGTGTCGTTCGGGCTCGCGATGGTCGATACGTTCCGCTCGATGGACTTCGGCACCCGGTTCCTGCTGTCGGCGCTGCGGCTCGGCGAGCGCTGGCGGGTGTCGCGCGCGATCGCGCTCGAGACCGACTTCCTGGCGGCGACCGCCAAGACCGAGCGCGCGGTCCGCCTGCTCGGCCGGCTCGAGGAGCTGACCACCACGCTCGACGAGCTGCCGGCGGCGCCGCAGCTGCTGTCGACCCGCGGGTTCGTCGACTTCTTCATCCACAGCCGGTTCCGCAGCGCGCTCGCCAACTTCACCCAGGCGATCGCGAGCTACCGCGCCGTGGTCGGCCGCGCCGGGTTCGAGCTCGACACCGTCAGCATCTTCTGCTGCTGGGCGCTGTACTACCTCGGCGAGATCGGCGAGCTGTCGCGCCGGGTGCCGGCGATGGCCGAGGCCGCCGCGCGCAACGGCAACCGCTACACCGCGGTCACGCTGCGCTGCGCGTTCCCGATCGCGTGGCTCGCCCGGTTCGAGCCCGACGCGATCGAGGCCGAGCTCGACGCCGCGCTCGGCTCGTGGTCGAGCACCGACGGCAGCTACCAGCTGCAGCACCTGTTCGCGCTCAGCTCGCGGATCGATCTCGCGCTGTACCGCCGCCGCCCCGAGGACGTCACGCCGCGGATCGCCCGCGAGTGGAAGCTGGTCCGGCGCTCGCTGGTCGACCGCCCGCCGCTGCAGGGCCTGCTGTTGCGCTCGACCCTGCTGCGCCACGCGATCGCGTGCGCCAACCAGGCCGCGCCGAGCTCGACCCGCCGCCGCGAGGCGCTGATCGAGGCCCGCGGCCACCTGCGCGGGTTCCGCGGCCACGCCGTGCCGGTGATCGGCCACTGCGCGCGGATGTTCGAGGGGATGGTCGCCGAGGCCGAGGGCCGCCCCGACGCGGCGGCCGCGTGCTACCGCGCGGCGCTGCCCGGCCTGGCGCAGACCGAGACCCACCTGTTCGAGCACGCCACCCGCGACCGGCTCGGCCGGCTGCTCGGCGGCGACGAGGGCGCGGCGCTGCGCCGCGGCGTGCGCGACTGGCTCGCGGCCGAAACGGTCCGCGATCCGGACACCATGCTCGATATGCTGCTGCCGGTTCCGTCGCGGGCGTGACATGCGCAGTGCCACCCAAGCGCTGACCGTGCTCGCCGAGCTGGCCCCCGGCGAGGCCCGCGCGCGGCTCGATCACCGGCTCGCCGAGATCGCCGCCGCGCCTGCCACCAACCGGTGGTTCCGGCCCCACGAGCTGCCCGATACCCACTTCATGCGGTTCGCGATCATCGACGATCCGCGCGGCGAGCTGCCGCCGCTGCTCGCGTGGGAGTGCAACCACGACGGCTACGCCGCCGACTACCTCGCCGAGGTCGCGCGCACGGCGCGGTCGATCGAGACCGTGTTCGAGTGCTGCGCCCACTACCCGACCGGCTGCATCGCCGACGTGGCGCGCTGGGTCGACTGGATGATGGCGCGTGCGTACCCTGCCGGCGCGTTCTACACCGCGTACCGCGGCGTGCCGCACGCGATGATCGTCAACGATCGCCGGGTCCACGCCGCGCTCCGCCGCGTGCTCGATCACCAGGACCGCGCCGCGCTGCACGGCCTGTCGCGCCACGAGCTCCAGCGCCGGATCTGCGCCGAGGTCGCCGACCGCCACCCCGAGCTCGAGCTGTCGACCGACGACGAAGAGGAGATGCGCTGGATGACCGGCAAGCTGGGCGCGATCGGCCTCGTGCTGCTGCTGCTGCCGTTCGCGATCCTGTTCGGGCTGCCGTGGTACCTCGCGCTGCGCCACAAGGAGTCGACCGACATCGCGTCGGCCTACGCCCGGCCGGTCGATGTCGACCCCGCGGTCAAGGCGATCGAGGACCGGGGGCTCCAGAACCAGCTGACCCACGTCGTCGATATCAAGCCGGGCGAGCTCCGGCTCGCGACCCTGTGGCTGGTGCTCAAGGCGATCGACCTGATCGCGCGGGTCTACTCGGTGCGCGGCGACCTCGGCGGCATCACCTCGATCCACTTCGCGCGCTGGGTGATCCTGCGCGACCGCCGGTCCCGCCGGGTCCGCCGCGGCGCCGCGGCGCGCCACCGCCTGCTGTTCTTCTCCAACTACGACGGCAGCTGGGAGAGCTACCTGGGCGAGTTCATCGACCGCGCGGCCTACGGCCTGACCGCGGTGTGGTCCAACACCCGCGGGTTCCCCGCCACCCGCTACCTCGTCGGTGACGGCGCGCGCGACGAGGCTGCGTTCAAGCAATGGACGCGCGAGCACCAGGTCGCCACCCAGGTGTGGTGGACCGGCGCGCCGAGCTCCACCGTGCGCAACGTGCGCGACGACATCTGGATCCGCCGCCGGCTCGATCGCGGGCTCACCGACGACGAGGTCACGAGCTGGCTGCGCCGGCTGTAACCGCGCCCCGGGAACCACCATGCTCGAACCCCAGCGCACCGACCTCGAGGACATCCAGGGCATCGTCTACTCCGGCTGGCTCGACCACCCGTACGCCGGCTACCTGTTCGCCAGGTTCGGCACCCACCGCGCCGCGTCGCGCGCCTGGCTCGCCTCGGTCGCCCCGGGCGTCACCCCGGCCGCGCGCCACCTCCGCCCCGCCGACGGCCGGCTCCAGATCGCGCTGTCGGTGGCCGGGCTCGGCGCGCTCGGCGTCCCCGGCGACGTGCTCGACGCGTTCCCCGCCGAGGCCCAGGCCGGCATGGCCGCGCGCCGGCAGGCGCTCGCCGATCCCGATCCCGCGACCTGGCAGCTCGGCGGCCCGCACCGGCCGCTCCACGTGCTCGTGATGGTCTATGCGCGCGACGCTGAAGCCCGCGCCCGCGCGCTCGCCGGCCACCGCGCCGCGCTGCACGCCGCCGGTGCACAGGTCTACCCCGACGAGCTGACCTGGCCGGTCAAGCAGCGCGAGCACTTCGGGTTCGCCGATGGCCTGTCGCAGCCGTTCCTGCCCGGCCTGCACGGCGCGCCGCGCCCGGGCGAAGATCGGATCCCCGCCGGCGAGATCCTGCTCGGCTATCCCAATGCCTACGACCAGGTGCCGAGCTCGCCGACCTGGCGCGACTTCGACCTCGGCCGCAACGGCAGCTTCCTGGTGTTCCGCAAGCTGGCGCAGGACGTCGCGGCGTTCTGGGGCTGGATCGCCGATCACGCCCGGCGGCTCACCGGCGGCGATCCGGCCGCGACCGCCGAGCTCACCGAGCTGCTCGGCGCCAAGCTGATCGGCCGCTGGCGCAGCGGCGCGCCGCTCGCGCTCAGCCACGACCGCGACAACCCGGCGTTCGCCGCCCCCGAGCACGCCAACGCCTTCAAGTACCTCGCCCACGATCCCGACGGCCTGATCTGCCCGGTGTCGTCGCACATCCGGCGCGCCAACCCGCGCGACGCCCGCGGCGGCACCGCGCTCGACTCCGAGACCGTGGTCAGCCGCCACCGCATCCTGCGCCGCGGCCGGTCCTACGGCGCCCCGCTGCCCCACCCGGTCGCCTGCACCGGCCGCGACGACGGCGTCCCGCGCGGCCTGTACTTCCTCTGCCTGCAGTCGAGCATCGCGCGCGGCTTCGAGTTCATCCAGCAATCGTGGCTCGTCAACCCCGGGTTCGGCGGGCTCTACAACGAGCCCGACCCGATCATCGGCGACAACCGCGTCCGCGCGCCGGACGACGAGCCCTACCACATCACGATCCCCGCCCAGCCGTTCCGGCTCCGCCTGGGCAACGTCCCGGCCGTGGTCACCAGCCTCGGCGGCGACTACTTCTTCGTACCGTCGCTCTCGGCGCTCCGCCACCTCGCCACCGCCGGCTGACCGATCACCGCCTGCGCGGGCATTCCCCCGCGGGGCAGGTCACAGGTTGGTGCAGGAGCCGGTGTAGCCGGCGCAGCACGCGGTGCCGGTGCACGATGTGCCCAGGATCGTGCGCATGATCGCGCCGCTGTTCGAGAACGAGTCGAGGTGGTCGATGGCGATGTTGAGCTGGGCCTTGAGCGACGCCGCCGAGTTGAACTGGCACTGCTGGCCGCCGACGATCTCGTCCTGAGCGCCGCCCGAGATCGTGAAGAACCGCACCGCGCTGCGCCGCGCCGGCTCGTTGCGGAACCCGACCGACGAGCTGGTGCCGGTCCGCGGGTTCGACGCGCCGCCCAAGCCGTCGGGCCAGAACCCGAACGTGTTGGAGTCGAAGATGTTCTGGCTGCCGCAGGTCGGGGCCGCCGGGTTGGCGTAGCCGACCTCGAGGCAGGTCGAAAGCCCGCGCAGGCCGCCGGCGACGTTGATGAACGTATCGATGCTGCTCCACAGGTTGCCGTACGTGATGCCGTGCAGCGCGACGGTCACGCCCATCGAGTGCGCGAGGATCGTGACCTTGGACTTGCCGGTGTACGCCTTCACGTCATTGATGAAGTCGCGGATCCGCGCGGCCTTGGTCGCCGTGTGGTAGTTGCCCGGCTCGTCGCCCTGCTCGGTCGTCGACAGGTAGGTCACGCCGAACAGCTCGCAGTCGTTGTAGCCCGCGGCCTTCAGCGTGTCGTAGACCGTCGGCACGCCGGTGCTCGACGGCCGCGCGATGTACGACGCGTTCACGGTGTTGCCGTGGACGAACACGATCGGGGTGTGGGTCGCGACGCAGTTGCCGCCGCCGAACCCGCCGTACGGTGCGTTGGACGGCTTGAACCCGCCCGCGAACTGGCTGGCCGCGCCGTTGTAGACCACGTGCGGCAAGGTCGTGGATTCGAGGCTCCCGGAGTCGCCGTCGTCGGCGGCCTCCGCACACCCGCCGGCGTGGCCGAGCAGCAGGACCAGGAGAGCCAGAGCGCTGTATCGCATGAGTCGTGTCATGGGTCGGTTCTTTCGCATCGCCGGGCCGATACAGACCACGTCGCCGTCGAGATCCGGTAGCGCGCGCTGCTCACAACTCCTTGCTCGATCGCTTGCTCGATCGTTTGCTCGGTCGCTTGCTCGTTCGCATGGCGCGCGGGCGCGGCTCAAGATGCGCACGGAGCTGCGCGTTGCGTTCCTTCGCGCTCCGTCGTTTGACCCTCGTTTGACCCTCGGTGAGCGGCGAACCGCCCCG
>DATBBB010000476.1:0-24463 GCA_036271215.1 Kofleriaceae bacterium
CGGGACGCCGGTGGCCGGGGTCGCGCCGGCGACGTCGCGCACGCCGAGCGCGTGGCTCAGGTCGTCGGACAGCGCGTGGCGTAGCTCGCGCGGCAGCGGCGAGATCCACGACCGGGTCTCGACCGGGGTCAGCTTGCCGGGGCCCTCGCGCACGACGATCTCGGTGCGGTCGACCTCGGGTGGCACGTCGACCGGCAGGACATCGAGCTGGAACGCCTCGTTGATCGCCTCGTTCGCCGTCCCGTTCGCCGTCCCGTTCGTCGCCCCGGTGGCCGTCTCGGTGACCGTCTCGGTGACCGGCGCGCGGTGCTCCGAGGGCGGCGCGAGCAAGGTGTAGTACTCGCTGTTCGCCGAGCGGCACGCCGCGAGCGCGGCGAGGACCACGAGCGTCGCCGGGACCACGGGGCTCGCCGGGCTCGCCGGCTTGCGGGGCGTCAGGGGCACGATGGGCATCGGGGACGTCAGGGGCACGATGGGCAGCGGGGGCGTCATGGATGTCAGGGACGTCAGGGGCGTCATGGACGTCAGGGACGTCAGGGACGTCAGGGGCGTCATGGACCTCAGGGGTGCCCCTTGGGCTCGGAGCCGGCGTCGCGGCCGCGCAGGATCGACTCGGGGTGGTGCTGCAGGTAGTCGGCGAGCCCGCGCAGCGAGCGCGCGGCGTTCTCGAGCTGCTCCAGCGTGGCGCGCGTGGTCTGCTGGATCGCCGAGTCGGGCGCGGCGACGTTGTCGCGCAGCGCGGTCAGGCTCTCGCGCAGGGCGAGCATCGCGGCGCCGGCCTGGCCGACCAGCTGCTGCGCGCTCGGCACGACGTCGCGATCGAGGTGGCCGATCAGCGAGGTCGCCGCGTGGGTCGCATCGCGGACGTCGCCGCCGATCGCCTCGAACGGGATCTTGTCGATCTTCGCGACGATGCTCTCGACCTGATCCTGGATCTGGTCGGTGCCGCCGCGCTCGGTCGGCACGACCCACACGCCGTCGCGCTCGGCCACGGCGTCCTTGCCGCGCTCGCCGGGGAACCAGCCGAGCCCGATGTAGAACTGCCCGGTCAAGAGGTTGCCGGACCGGAGCTGCGCCCGCAGGCCGCGCGCGACCAGCGCCTGCAGCATCTGCAGCCCGGTCTTGCCGGTGCGCTGGCCCTCCTCGACCAGCCCGGCGTACGCCGCGCCCAGCCGCTCGGGGTACACGGTCGCGTCGATGTCGGAGAAGAACTCGTGGCGGGTCGACTCGTAGCCGAGCTTCACGGCGTCGACCTGGCCGATCCGGACGCCTTCGAAATCGACCGCGGTGCCGGCGCTGACCCCGCGCACCGTCTGGTGGAACCGCAGCGCGAGCGGCAGCCGCGTGGCATCCGGCCGCGCCATCGCGTGCGCCCGATCCTCGAACAGCTTGAAGTGGGCGTTCTCGACCGCGGGCTTGCCCGGCGGATCGCCGTCGCGAAACCCGAACGCGATGCCGCCGGCGACCACGGTCGCGAGCGATTGGGTATCGACGTGCAGGCCGGTCGCATCGAGCGAGACGTCGAGCCCGCTGGTGTTCCAGAACACCGCGGTGTCGGTGACCGCGCGATCGTAGGGACTGTCGATGAAGATCTCGATGTAGACGTGCTTGCCGTCCTCCGCCAGCTCGAGGTCCGAGATCGCGCCGACCTGCTGGCGCAGCAGGTACACCGGCGAGCGCACCGCGAGCGAGCCCGCGTCGACCGCGTCGATCCGGAACCGCCGGCCGATCTGATCGTGGGTCACGCCGGGCGGCTTCTCGAGCCCGGTGAACCGATCGGAGGTGTCCTTGTCCGAGCCCCGGTCGACCCCGATGTACGCGCCCGACAGCAGCGTCCCGAACCCCGAGACCCCCCCGACCCCGATCCGCGGCCGCTCGACCCAGAACCGCGAGTCCTTGGCCGCGAGGCTCGCCGCGCCGTGGTTGAGCTTGACGGTCACGATGATCTCGCGCTGATCCGCGGTGAGCTCGATCCGATCGATCTTGCCGACCGGCACGTTGCGGTAGCGCACGTCCGACTTGCCGGCCTCGAGTCCCTCGGCGTTCTCGAACGTGATCTGGATGGTCGGCCCCGCCCGCAGGTAGGTCCGGAGCGCCAGGGCGCCGGCCGCGACGATCGCGACGATCGGCACGATCCACACCGCGGACGGCCAGCCGCGCTTGTGGTGGTGCACGACCGGCACCGGCAGGTCCTCGAACCGCGGATCACTCACGCAGACCTCCACGCAGCCCTCGACTCAGCCCTCGACTCAGCCCTCGACTCAGCCCTCGGTCCCAGATCGCGCGCGGGTCGAACGACGCCGACGCGAGCATCGTCAGCACCACCACGCCGGCGAACGGCAGCACGGCCGGGCCCGGCGCGACGCTGGCGAACCGCCCGAGCTGGACCACCGCGGTGAGCAGCGCGACCACGAACACGTCGAGCATCGACCAGTGGCCGATGACCTCGAGCACGCGATACAGCTTGGTGCGGGCCCGCGGCCGCCACGCCGAGTGCCGCGCCGTGGTGACGATCAGGAACCCGAGCGAACCGATCTTGAGCAACGGCACCACGATGCTCGCGGCGAACACCAGCACGGCGAGCTCCCACGAGCCCCGCTCCCACAGGAACACCACGCCCGACAGGATCGTGTCGTCGCGCGCAACCGGGAACTGCTCGGTGTGCATCATCGTCAGCGCGTTGGCGGGAAAGTAGAGCGCCGCGGCGGCGACCAGCAGCGCGATCGCGTGGGTCCGCGCGTTGCGCTTGCGGATCCGGACCGGCGTGCGGCAGCGCGGGCACAGCGCGCGAGGCCTCCATGGCTCGCCCTGTGCCCCGCCCTGGGCCTCGCCCTGTGCCGCGTCCGGGGGCGCGCCGTCACTGCCCAGGTTCACGACCAGCTCGCACGTGGCGCAGGTGGCGAGCCCGACGTCGGCGCCGCGGATCATCGCCCGACCTCGTCGGCGCGGTGCCACAGCACACCCTGGTCGAACGACGACAGCGACGCGAGCGCCAGGGTCATCACCGCGACCCCGAACATGCCCCACCCCGGCACCGCGGTGGCGATCGCGGACAGCTTGACGACCGCCACGATCACCCCGAGGAAGAACACCTCGATCATCCGCCACGGCCGCAGGGTGTGCAGGATCCACATCGTCCCGGCGAACCCGGGCGGCCGGGTCCGCAGGCACAGCGGCACGAGCACCCAGAGCAACAGGCCGATCTCGATCGCCGGGGCGACGATCAGGGTCAGGAGCAGCGCCGCCGCGACCAGCGGTAGCTGGCTGTCATAGGACGCGACGATCGCCCGCCACAGCGTCGCGCGGGTCTGCTGGCCCTGCGACGTCAGCTGGAGCAGCGGCAGCACGTTCGCGATCGCGAACGCGGTCGCCGCGGTGACGGTCGCCGCGAGCATGGCGCCGAGATCGCCGGTGCCGCGATACAGCGGCGCATCGCAAGTCACGCAGCGCGCGGCCTTGCGCGTCGCGAACGCGGCCCGGCGATGAACCGTGTCGCAGTAACCACAGAGCACGAGCGCGGCCACGGGCACCTCGGCCGCAGTATGCAATGGAAGCGCCGATCATGATCGCGCCGCGGTGGCACCGTCCACGCCGGACGCGCCCCGGTGCGGGCCCCCCACCGCGTGCGCGAGCGCTCGCCGTGCCGCCACGCTCGTGCAGCCGGCTGTGATTCGGCCCACGATCGAAGCCGCCGACAGGCGCGCCAGCGTGACCTTGCGCAGGTCCCGACGCGGTTGCGGCCGAGATTCCGGCGGACCCGGTTTGAAGCCGACCGAGCGGCGGCGACAATCGCGCCATGGAGAACCTTGCACGGTGGGTGCGCGTGGCGGTCGCATTCGGGGCGTTCGGCGCCGGCGCCGGGCTCGCGGCCTGCGGATCCGTCAAGGATCGCCCGGCGGACGACAGCGGCGTGGCGGGCGATGCCCCGGCCGATGCCATGATCGCGCAGCAGAGCTGCGCCGGGCTGGCGATGACCTGCGGCGCGACCGGCACCGACGACTGCTGCACCAGCCCGCCGATCCCCGGCGGTGCGTTCAGCCGGATCTACAGCGTCGACGCGCAGCACATGACCATCGTCGGCCAGGCGGCGCCGGCCTCGGTCGGCGACTTCCGGCTCGACAAGTACGAGGTCACGGTCGGCCGGTTCCGCGCGTTCGTCGCCGCGGGCCGGGGCCTGGCGGCGACCGCCCCGGCCGACGGCGCCGGCGCCCACACCAAGGTCTCCGGCAGCGGCTGGAGCGCGGCGTGGAACGCCAGCCTGCCGGCGACCGCACAGGTCCGCGGCGTGGCGCTCCAGTGCGACGCGACGTTCCAGACCTGGACCGACGCGCCGGGCACCAACGAGAGCCGGCCGATCAACTGCGTGTCGTGGTACGACGCGATGGCGTTCTGCATCTGGGACGGCGGCTACCTGCCGACCGAGTCGGAGTGGACCTACGCGGCCGCGGGCGGCGACCAGCTGCGGTGGTTCCCGTGGTCGGTGCCATCGGGCGCCCAGCTGGCCGACGCGACGTACGCGAGCTACTCGCCCGACGACGGCACCACGTGCATCGGCGACGGCATGAACAACTGCGCGCTGACCGATCTGCTGCGCGTCGGCTCCGACCCCAAGGGTGACGGCCGGTGGGGCCAGTCCGACCTCGGCGGCAACGTCAACGAATGGGTGCTCGACTGGTCGACCGATAGCTACACGACGCCGTGCGCCGACTGCGCCACGGTCAGCGGCGGCACCGAGCGCGTCGACCGCGGCGGCAGCTTCAACGACGACGCGCCGAGCATGAGCGCGACGACGCGGTTCGGCCGCGACCCGACCAAGCGCGACGGCGGCCTCGGGTTCCGCTGCGCCCGCGCGCCGTGAGCTTCCGCGGCCCGGCCGCGCCGCCGTGCCCCGGCGATCACGGGACCGGCATCGCGAAGTGCACGCAGTAGTTGTGCTGATCGTGGTGGATCGCGAGCTGCGCGGTGCCGGTGGCGCCGCCCCAGCTCGATGACAGCGTGAGCTGGCTCGCCGAGTCGAGCGAGGCGACGATCGTGTCGGCCGGCAGGCTCCCGGCGGCGACCACCAGATCGTGCCCCGCGCGGTGAGCGAACCCGCTGGCGGTCGCGCTGGTGACGACCGGCGAGCCGGCCGTGACGTTGGCCGTGATGGTCTCGGCGTCGTACGCGATGAATTCGTCGCTGTCGCGCAGCTGACCGTGCAGGCCGAGCGCGGTGCCGCCCTGCAGGCCCGTGCCGTCCTGCGTGATGGCATACGCGACGGTGATCGCGCCGACCGGCGCGGCGGCGAGCGTCAGGACCACGGTCGAGCCGCTGATCGTCGCGTCGCTGATCGCCAGCGGCGCGCCGGCCGCGTCCGTGACCTCGAAGCCGCGGCCCTGGGCCCACGCGGTGTTCGCCGTCTGGTGCGGCTTCGCCAGGTGCTCGTCCCACGCGAGCGGCGGGTCGGGCACGTCGAACGTGATCGTGAGGACCGCGCCGGCGCGATCGATCTTGTTCGGCTGCAGCGGCTTCCACGCCACGCCCTGGTTCACGACCCGATCGAACACCTCGGCGTACTTCTCGCCGAGCTGGGCATAGCCCGGGGCCTGGAAGTGCAGATTGTCGGCTGAATACGCATATTGATATTTCGGCCCGGTACACACGATCTGGCCCGGGTGCGCCACGCCGGCCTGCCAGACCTGGACCGCCGAGTTGGCGAGGTTGCCGGTGCCCTCGGTGCTCTGCTGTGACACGAACAGCACGACGCCCCGGCGCTGGCCCGTGATCGCCTTGAGATCGGTATTGTAGTCCTGCCACAGCGCGAACAGCCCGGCGCCGTACGCCGGGTTGACGGCGTCGCACTCGCCGTGCGTGAGCGTGATCCCGCCGTAGCCGAACGTCTTGCCTGCCGCCTGCGCCAGCCCCTGGAACGCCCTGGCTTCGGCCAGGCTCGCCGGATAGGCGCGCTGGCCGCCTGCCTTGTTGATGTCGGCCAGGCAGTGACCCGACCAGCCGACGATCGAGTGCGCCGTGACGTAGTCCTGCGTGCCGCCGCGCGCCGCGAACAGCGCGGTCAGCGCGTTGGCCATCCCCGAGTGCGGGGTCTCGCCACTGATGTTATCCGGATACTGACCATCTCCGTAGCCCGCGCCTTCGCCGGGCACCGCGGTCCGGATCGGCTCGACCAGCGGCGTGGTCGCCCAGCTCGGCGCGCCGGTGCCGTCGATTGGATACTTCGGATCCGCGCCGGTATCGACCAGCTTGAGGTTATGGAACGGCTGGGTGAGCGTCATCGCGGTCGACGTCGCGCCGATCGACAGGCTCTGACCGGTGCCGATCACGCCGACCCAGTCGAACGGCGGCGTGGTCGAGGACGCGTTCGGCGCGTCGCCGGGATCGAGCGCCGCATCGTCGATGCCGCCGCCGAGCCCCCTGCCCGGATGCGACTTGTGCCCGCACCCCGTGACCGAGCCCGCTGCCGCGACTGCCACGAGCGAGCCCAGGGACCAAACGCTATTTCGGAGTGAGCGCATGCGCGCAGCTTCTCAAAGGACATGCCGCTGCGCTCGAGTGAATGTTCGAAATAGGTGAGTCATGTGTTCAGCACCACGCCTGGTGGTACAACCAATTACGAGTCAATGATTGACTCGATTCACCAAGGGAGTCGCCATGAAGAAGCAGCCACGCAATAGCCAGAAGCTCGCCCTGCGCAGTGAGACGCTCCGCTCGCTCGACAAGCTCGCGCTGACCGAGGTCGTCGGCGGTGCCGCACCGGCGCCTACCGTGGGGCTGCCGAACCTGCCGACACTCAATTGCCTCACGATTCTGGTCTGCGCGCTACCCGCGGTGTGAGCCGGTCCGGACGCGGCGCGCCGCCGCGTCATTTCGCGGGCGTGGCGACGGGCGTGGCGAGCGGCTTGCCCTTCTCGACGATGTAGGTCGACAGCGCGACCGCCGCAGCCTTGCTGGTGTTCTTCGCGGCGTGGATCGTCCCCGCCGGAATGAAGAACGTATCGCCGGCCTTGAGCTTCTGCGGCGGCTTGCCATCGATCTCGATCGTGAGCTCGCCCTCGAGCACGTAGCCGACCTCGTCGCCGGGGTGGGTGTGGCGCGACACCGCGGCGCCGGCCGCGAACTCGCCGCGCGCGACCACGGTCTCGCGCTCCGGCACCGCGAGGTCGTGGCGCTGCAGCTCGACGCGCTTGAAGCCGGGCACCTGCGCGTGCGTGACGCCCTTCATTCCGGGGCCGGCGAGCAATGCGATCGCGAGGCCGGCGGCGCGGGTCCATCGAGAATTGATCATGCCGGCATCGGACCGCCAACCTCGGCGCCGGTCAAGCGGAGCGCGCGCCCGCGACCCGGCGAGCCGCGCAATGCTGTGTTGCCACGGTCGCGCGGCGAGCCCTCCGGCCCTCCGGCCCCCGAACCCTCGAGCCGGCCACCCCCGGCGTTTAACCACGCGGGCCGCCGCGGGTCTGCCCCTCGATGTTGCGCAACTCCGCTGCCCTCGCCGCCGGTGCCGCGCTCGTCGCGTGCTCGCGCCGGGCTCACCCCACGACGCCGGCCGGCGGTGTCGCCACCGCCCCGCAGACGCCAGCAACGCCGCCGACCCCGATCGACGGCCGGGCCACGCCCGCTGACGCCGCCCACCTGCTCGCGCGCCTGACGTTCGGCGCGCGACCCGGCCAGGCCGACGAGCTCGCCCGCACCGGGCTCGCCGCGTGGCTCGAGGCCCAGCTGCGCCCCGAGACCGTGCCCGACCCCGCCGGCGCCGCCGCGCTCGCGCCGTTCCATGACGCGCTCGCCGCGCCCGCCGATCTCGAGGACGCCGCCCAGGCCGAGGCCGCCGCGATGATCGCGGACGGCGACGCGCCCGGTGACAAGAAGGCCAAGAACATGGCCAAGCGCGAGCTGTTGCTCGAGACCCAGATGACCGCGATCGCGCGCCATATCGCCAGCGAGCGCGCGGTGCTCGAGGTGATGACCGACTTCTGGACCAACCACTTCAGCGTGTCGCTGCAGAAGGGCAAGGTCCGCTACCTCGCCGCCGACTTCGTCGAGCAGGCGGTCCGGCCGTTCGCGCTCGCCCGGTTCGTCGATCTGCTCAAGGCGACCGCGCGCCACCCCGCGATGCTGGTCTACCTCGACAACGCGCAGAGCGTGGCGCCCCGGCCGGGCAGCGGTCCGGCGCGGCGCGGCCGCGGGCTCAACGAGAACTACGCGCGCGAGCTGATGGAGCTCCACACGCTCGGCGTCGCCGGCGGCTACACCCAGGACGACGTGATCGGCGTGGCGCGCATCTTCTCGGGCTGGGGGGTCACCCCCGACGGTGCGTACGTGTTCCGGCCGCGGCTGCACGACGACGGCGACAAGCTCGTGCTCGGCCAGAAGTTCCCGGCCGGCGGCGGCGAGCAGGAAGGCGCGCGGCTGCTCGAGCTGCTCGCGGCCCACCCCGCGACGATCGATCACGTGTGCAAGCAGCTGTGTAACCGGCTGGTCGCCGACGCCCCGCCGCCGGCCGCGGTCGCTGCGGCGGCCGCGGCCTGGCGCGCGACCGGCGGCAACATCGCCGCGGTGGTCCGCGCGATCGTCCACGCGCCGGTGTTCTGGACCGCCGAGGTCCGCGGCACCAAGATCAAGTCGCCGCTCGAGCTCGTGGTCAGCGCGGTGCGCGCGGTCGGCGGCGCGGTCGACGGCACCGGCCTGGCCAAGGTCATGGTCAGGCTCGGCCAGCCGCCGCTGCTCGCGCCCGCCCCGACCGGCTACGCCGACTCGAGCGCCGCGTGGCTGTCGACCGCCGGCGCGCTCGAGCGCATGGACTTCGCGCTCGGGCTCGCGGCCGAGCGGCTGCCCGGCGTGCGGCTCGCGCTCGACACCGTGGTGCCGCTGCCCGGCGAACAGCCGCTCGCGGCGTGGCGCACCCGGACCATCACCCGGATCGACGCGATGATCGCCGGCGGGCTGTCGCCCGCGACCCGCGGCGTGATCGAGCGCTGGATCGCGCGCCCCAAGCAGCCCGAGCGGGCGCGCACGCTCGCGCTCGCGCTCGCGCTCGCCAGCCCCGAGTTTCAGCGCCAGTGAGCTCCCCCCCGTGAGCTCGCCCAAGGAGTCTTGCATGAAGTTCTCGCGACGCCAGTTTCTCGCAGTCGCCGGCACCGGCGCCCTCGGCGGGCTCGCCGCGCTGCTCGTCCGCCCCAACCTCGCCGCGTTCGCCGCGCCCGCCGAGCGCGCCGCCGGCCACAAGACCGTGGTCGTGGTCATGCAGCGCGGCGCGGTCGACGGGCTCGCGATGGTCCCGCCGCACGGCGATCCCGAGCTCGCCCGGGCGCGCCCGACGCTCGCCGGCAAGCTCGGCAGCGGCGTGATCGACCTCGATGGCCAGTTCGGCTTGCACGCCGGGCTCGCCGCGCTCGCACCGCACTTCACCGCCGGGCGGCTCGCGATCGTCCCCGCGGTCGGCTTGACCGGCGCGTCGCGCTCGCACTTCGAGGCCCAGGATCTGCTCGAGCAAGGCGGCGTGGCGAGCGACACCGGGTGGGCCAACCGCTTGCTCGCGCACCGCGCGCACGGCGACGCCACCGCGGTCGCGGTCGGCAACACCCTGCCGCGCGCGCTCGCCGGCACCGAGCCCGCGCTGGTGATCGAGCGCAACGGCGAGATCGGGGTCGCGCGCAAGGCGGGCGAGCACAAGCGCGACCAGATCATCGCCGCGTTCAACGAGCTCTACGCGACCGGCAGCGATCCGTTCGCGGTCACCGCGCGCCGCGCGCTCGCGAGCGCTGCCCACGTCGAGGCCGCGCTCGCCGCCCAGCCGGCGACCGTGGCGATCCCGCCGGGCCCGGTCGGCCAGGCGATGATGACCGCCGCCCGGCTGATCCGCGCCCAGCTCGGCGCCGAGCTGATCGTCGTCGACACCGGCGGCTGGGACACCCACGTCGGCGAGGCCCAGCGGCTCGATCGCGGGCTCGGCCAGCTCGGCGCGGCGATCGCCGCGTTCGCCGCCGAGCTCGGCGACCGGCTCGCCGACGTCACCCTGGTCACGGTGTCCGAGTTCGGCCGCACCGTGCGCGAGAACGGCACCAACGGCACCGATCACGGCACGGCGACGATGTCGCTGGTGCTCGGCGGCAACGTCGCCGGCGGCCGGGTCATCGGCAGCTTCCCCGGGCTCGCCGAGGATCAGCGGTTCGAGGGCCGCGACCTCGCGATCGCGACCGACACCCGCGACCTGCTCGGCGACGTGCTCGCCGGCACGCTCGGCCTCACACCGGCAGAGCTCGCGACGATCTTTCCCGGCCGCGAGCTTCGCACGCTCGGCGTGCTGCGCGCGTAGCCGCGCCGGTCAGCAGATGATCCGGCTCACGTGCGTCGTGCTCGTGAGGTCACCGCCGACGACGTTCGCGAGATCGACCTGGTTCAGCGTGCGGACGACTTCCTTGCGGAGCGGAAGCTTGCGCTCGTTACGGGGCTGGTTCTGGTTCTTCATGAGGACTCTCCGATCAGGGGTTGGTGGTGGCGAACAACCGACTTGCCGACGGTGGCACTGAGACTCAGCGCGACACGGTGCAGGCGACGATCATCGTCGCACAACAGGATTACGCCACCGCGTGATCTCGACCGCGGTGATCCAGCTTCCGGGTCGATTCGCGCCTCACGCACGCTCGCTGAATACGCCACAGCCGTGCGCTGCGTCGCATCACACCCACACGTGGTCATCGCCGCCAGGCACCCGCGTTTCCCGGGGTTATCAGATCGGCTGTCACGCCGGGGCCGGTCCGCACTCCACCTTCCTGATGAGAGCGGAACCCGTCGCGGTGACCGGCAGCGGCCTCGCGTTCGATCGGGCGGGCCAGCGCCTGCTCGCGATCGAGCCCGACGCGATCGCGGTGATCGAGCTGGCGTCGGCGCGCACGACGCGGCTGCCGTTCGCCGACGCGCGCGCGGTGATCGGGTTCGACGATCAACTGTGGATCGCGACCCACGGCGACGCGCTGGTGCGCGTGGATCCGACGGGCCGTTCGATCGGCGAGCCGGTCGCGCTGCCGTTCGCGGCGCGCGCGGTCCTGGTGGCGGCACCGTGTGGCCCGGCGGCGGCGATCTGGCTGGCAGCGCCGGCCACGGCGATGATCGACGACTTCGGCCAGCTGATCGTGAGCCAGCTCGCCGACGCCGATGCGACGATCCCGCTGACCGGGCGCCGGTTCGTGGTCGCGCGCGGTGGCCGCGTGACGTTGCCGTCGGGGGTGATCGCCCAGCTCGCGCCGAGCGCCGCGGTGCTCGGCGGCGCCGTGATGATCGACGGCAAGGCGGTCGCGCTGGTCATCGCGCGCGATGGGGGACGGCAGCTGGCGATGGTCGCGCTCGGCAACGGCCAGACCACGGTGCGCTACACGCTGCCGGCCGGCGCGAGCGTGCGGGTCGCGGCGAAGGCGTATGTCGCGGTGGTCCACAGCGGGCCGCGCGCGGTGACGGTGGTCGATCTGCGGACCGGCCGCGAGCTGGGCACGGCCGCGCTCGGCGCCGACGTGCACGACCTGGCGATCGATCCGACCGGGCGCCGGCTCGCGGTGCGCAGCGGCAGCCACCTCGAGCTGCACGAACTCGCCGAGCTGCTGCGCCGGCAGGCCACCAGGCCCGAGCCAGCGCTCGAGCCAGCGCTCGAGCCATCGCCCGAACCATCGATCGGATCGGCGCCCGGGCCAGCGCTCGAGCCATCCGTCGAACCGGTGTCCGAGCCGACGACCGATCTGTCGACCGGCGCACCGGCGACCGGACCGACTTCCTCGGGATCCTCGCCGGCGTCACCGGCCTCGGGGGCCTCGGGGGCCTCGGGGGCCTCGGGGGCCTCGGGGACCTCGGGGGCCTCGGGGGCCTCGGGGGCCTCGGGGACCTCGCCTTCCGCGCGGGTGCCATTCACCTGCCCGTCGCTCACCGCGCTGGCACCCCGGCCGCGCCCGACGCCGATCGATCCGACGACGGCACGGGCCCAGCTCGATCGCGAGCTGCGCTCGGTGTCGCTGTGGACGCTCGGCGCGATCGCGGCGGCGTGGGACAGCCGGCGGCTCGGCTACGGCAACGAGGGCCGCCACCCGTTCGAGCTCGAGGTCGCCGCGATCCTCGGGCTCGGCGTCGGGTTCGCCACCGAGTACGTCACGGCCGCGCGCGAGTCGCTCGCCGCGCACGAGGCCGCGGTCGCCGCGGATCCGGCGTGGCGCGCTCCCGGCACCGCGGTCGGCGAGCTGATGGCGGAGCTCGGGCTCGGCCACCGCGCCGTCGACGTCCTGCTCGTGATCGCGGCGGCGGCGCTGCTCGGCGAGACCGCGCGGCTGTACGGCATCCTCGCCAACGATCCCGGCCGCCCGCTGGTCGACGAGCTGCTGGTCCAGCAGGTGCTCGCCCGGCGCCACGATCGCCACGACCTCGCCGAGGAGCTCGACCCGCGCGCGCCGCTGATCCGGCTCGGCGTGGTCCACATCGCGCCGCGCCGCGCCCGGCCGTTCGCCGAGCTGACCGTCGATCCGGTCGTGCTCGATCGGCTGCGCGCGATCCCGCCGGAGCTCGGCGCCGCCAGCGTGGTGCGCACCGCGACCTGCACGCTCGCCGAGCTCGACATCGCGCGCGGCGTGCTCGACGACGTCACCACCGCGCTCGCCCGCGGCAGTCGCGCGGCCGGCTCCGGGGGCTCCGGGGGCTCCGGGGGCTCCGGGGGGCCGACCGCGGTGCGGCTGGTCGTGCGCGGCCGACTCGGGGCCGGCCGCCGGACCCTGGTCGCCGCGCTCGCCGCCGAGGCCGGGCGCGACCTCGCGGTGATCGACACCGCGTCGCTCGCCCGCACGCCCGACGCGTTCGTCGCCGAGCTGCGCCGCGCGCTGCGCCGCGCCCACCTGTCCGGTCACGTGCCGTGCCTGATCCACCTCGGCGACGTCACGTTCGACGAGCGCGCCGGCCGCGACGTCGCCGCGGACCTGCTGCGCACGCACCCCGGGCCGATCGCGGTGATCGCCGCGCCCGGCGAGCCGGTGGCGTTCCCCGCCGGCCACATCGCCGCCGAGCTGCCGGTGTTGCCCGAGACCGAGCGGCTCGCCGTGTGGCAGCGCGCGGTGGCCGAGGCCGGCCTGCACGTCCCCGAGCTCGACGTGCTCGCGGCGCGCTACAAGATCGGCCCCGGCGTGATCCGCGCCGCGGTGGCCGCCGCGGTGGCCGACGACGACGCGCCCGAGGCGGCGGGACAGGGAAGCCCCCGATTGGAGGCGGAGGACGGTCCGCGCGACCCGACGCGCGGTGGGGTGAATGGAGCGGCTACGCCGCGACAGAGGGGACGGGAAGGTCCCCTGTTGATCGAAGGCTTCATCCGCCAGACCCGCGATGCGCGGCTCGGCCAGTATGCGCGGCGGGTCGAGCGGCTCGCGTCGTGGGCCAGCGTGGTGCTGGCGCCCGATATCCTCGACAGCCTGCGCGAGCTGGTCGCCCGCGTCCGCTACGGCCGCACCGTGTTCGAGACCTGGGGCATGAGCCGCACGATGGCGACCTCGCGCGGGCTGACCGCGCTGTTCCAGGGCCCGCCCGGCACCGGCAAGACCCTGGTCGCCGGCGTGATCGCGCGCGAGCTCGGGCTCGATCTCTACCAGGTCGATCTGTCCAAGATCATGTCGAAGTGGATCGGCGAGACCGAGCGCAACCTGTCGACGATCTTCGACGCCGCCGAGGACGGCCAGGTCGTGCTGCTGTTCGACGAGGCCGACTCGCTGTTCGCCAAGCGCACCGAGGTCCGGTCGAGCAACGATCGCTACGCCAACCTCGAGGTCAACTACCTCTTGCAGCGGCTCGACTCGTTCGAGGGCATCGCGATCCTGACCACCAACAGCGGCACGTCGATCGATCAGGCGTTCAAGCGCCGGCTGTCGTTCCGGCTGTCGTTCCCGTTCCCCGACGAGGAGACCCGCGAGCAGCTGTGGCGCGCCCACCTGCCACCCGAGCTGCCGATCGCCGGCCCGCTCGCGCTCGACCAGCTCGCCCACAAGTACCAGCTGTCGGGCGGCTACATCCGCAACGCGTGCCTGCGCGCGGCGTTCCTCGCGGCCCAGGACGAGACCGCGCTGCACCAGCGGCATCTGGAGCGCGCGGTGGCGCTCGAGTTCGCCGAGCTCGGCAAGCTGTCGTCGGGCGGCGCGCTGGATTGAGCGCCGCTCGGCGCGCTCGATCGAGTGGCGCCCCGGGCGCTCGTCGGGGGACCGCGCGGCCTGTCACATCTTACCGGCCGCCGACTCTACCCCGGCATGAGCTTCGAACGCGCCCACGCCTACGCTCGCAGCGGCGCCGCGTCCGACGACGAGCCCGATGACCTCGCGCCGGGCCGGCTGAACCGCACCGCGCAGCTGTGGTCGCCTGAGCACCCGGTCCGCTCGGGCCTCATCCAGCGCAAGGCGAGCGGCGCCGCGATGGCCGACGACGCGGCCGACGCCGTGGGCCGGGCCTCGACGAGCGCCGGCCGGCCGCTGCCCGACGCGATGCGCAACAAGTTCGAGGCGTCCCTGGGCGCCGATCTGTCCGCAGTCCGGATCCACACCGGTGGCGACTCGCACGCCGCCGCCCGCGCGATCGGCGCCAAGGCCTACACGCTCGGCCAGGATATCCACTTCTCGGGCAAGCACGATCCGACGAGCGCGGCCGACGAGCTGCTGGTCGCGCACGAGGTCGCCCACACCGTGCAGCAGCAGGGCAGCGCGCCGGTGGCGCAGCACAAGCTCGAGGTCTCGGCGCCGACCGATGGCTTCGAGCACGAGGCCGACCGCGCGGCCGACGCGATGGTCGCCGGCGCCGCGTTCGCGCTCGGCACCGCGCCGGTGGTCGCCGCGCGCAAGGCCGGCGACGACGCCGGCCCCGGCGACATCAAGCCGATGAACGACGTCGGCTACACCAGCGGCCCGACCCAGGTCCACGGCGCGCCGGATCCCAAGTCGCCGGTGCTGACCACCCTGCCCGCCGGCGGCTGGATCAAGATCACCGGCGGCAACGGCTCGTTCTACGTGGTCAGCTACGACGGCACCAAGCAGGGTTACGTCGACTTCTACGATCTCGACGTCGATGGCCAGCCGAGCGCGGTCGACGTCGACCCGGCGCAGGATGCCCAGACCGCGCAGCCGGCCCAGGCGTCGCACACGCCCGCTGACGGCGCCGACGGCGCGCCCAACGCCAGCCAGCCGACCGCCGGCCAGCGCTACCGCTCGGCGATCCAGAAGGCGCTCGACTTCTGGGCCGGCGCGGTCGAGGGCGGGGCCGATGGCAAGTTCGCCAAGTTCCGGTCGTCGGATTCGCTCGAGAAGGCGCGCAAGGAAGCCGGCCGGAACCACAAGGTCTACACGACGTGCATCGACTTCGTCGGCCAGGTCCAGAGCGACGCCGAGCGCGACGCGCACGTCAAGCAGACCATCGTGATCGACAACAACGTGTCGGTGCCCGAGGGCCGCAAGAAGCTGCCCAAGGACGCGTGGCATCCGGGCTCGCGCAACATGACCGATCGGCCCAAGGCCGGCGACATCGTGTTCTACACGTTCGCCGCCGACGTCAAGGACGACGACGGCAACCTCAAGTTCGGCAAGGGCTGGTTCAGCCACACCGGCTACTTCAACGGCCTCGAGAAGGTCGCGGCGGCCAACAGCAACGCGCCCGCCGGCGGCGACGCGAAGGCCGGCGACGCGGCTCCGGCGGCTCCGGCGGCCGATCCGGTCGAGCTGTGGCACACCGTCGACGGCGGCCAGGGCAAGGCGACCAAGTACGACGACAAGGGCAACGTGACCCAGACCGGCGCCGAGGAGCTCAAGCAGAGCGACCGCTACTACCACCCGGCGCAGAACCTGATCTCCGGCGAGAAGACCCAGGGCGGCGATGTCCGGACCGTGCTCGGCTGGGTCGACGTCGAGAAGATCGTGGCGTCCGACCTGCCGCCGGATCCGTAATTGCTCACTGGCTGGCGGGCCGCCCGGCGTGGTAGCGACAGGAGGTGCCTCGCCGCCAGCGGCCGTCGCGCGGACCTCGGGCCGCGGCACCCAGCGGGCCGGTGAAGCAACCTGGCAAGCGCGAGCCATCGCGCGCCGCGCCGGCTCCCGCCCCGGTGCCGGCCCCGCCGCTGGCCTCGACTGCCGCCCCGGCGCCCGATCGCGAGCCCGGGCGCGCGCCGCGGCGGCGCCGGCCGTCGATGCGCCGGCGGCTGATCGGCCTGGGGATCGCGGCGATCGCCGGCGTCGGCCTCGCGATGTACCGGTCGCGCACCGCCGATCCGGAGCTGCCCGAGGCGGCCGCGCCCGACCTCTTCACGCCACCGGTCCCGGTGCTGCCCGCGCTGCCGCCGGCCCCGCCGCCGCGCCCGCCGGTCGCGTACGTCGGCAGCGCGAAGTGCGCCGAGTGCCACGCCAAGGAGGCCACCGCCTGGAGCCACAGCTGGCACGCGCGCGCGCTCGCCCCCGCGACGCCGGCCGCGGTCGCCGGCAACTTCCGCGACGCGCACTTCGCCGGCGCCTCGAGCGAGGCGTGGATGAAGCGGACCGGCGCGACCAGCGTCATGCGCGCGCACGGCGCCGACGGCGCGCTCGCCGACTACCGGGTCGACTGGGTGATCGGCGGCAAGCGCATGCAGGACAACGTCACCGTGTTCCCCGACGGGCGCTGGCAGGTCCTGCCGGTCTACTTCCACGTCACCCAGCACGCGTGGGTCGACTACACCGAGGCCAAGCAGGGCGCGCTCATCCCCGAGCACCCGTTCTACTGGACCAACGTCCAGCGGATGGCGAACCACGCGTGCCTCGACTGCCACGTCACCGACCTGCGGGTCCGCTACGACGCCGCCGCGCGGCGGTGGACCACCGAGCTCATCGATGGCAACGTGGCGTGCGAGGCCTGCCACGGCCCCGGCGGCCACCACGCCGAGACCCAGGACGCCGCGGACATCGTGCACCCGGCGCACGACCGCGCCGCCGGGCTCGCCGCCTGCGCGCGCTGCCACGGGCCGCGCAACCCGCTGTTCCCGATGTTCGACGTCGAGCACCGGTACCGCCCGGGCGACGCCTACGACGAGCTGTACGATCCGATCGTGGTCGGCGCGGCGAGCGACTTCTTTGCCGACGGCCGGCCGAGCACGTCGAGCTTCGAGTACCAGGCGGTGATCCAGTCGGCGTGCTTCCGCAAGGGCAACGCGACCTGCGTGACCTGCCACACCGCGCCGCACGATCCGGCGCATCGCCCCGCCGAGCTGCGCGCCGATCCCGACGCGAGCTGCAAGACCTGCCACGCCGAGCTCGCCAGGGCCGGCGTGGCCCATACCCACCACGCCCCGGGAGGTAAACCGGTGCGCTGCATCGACTGCCACATGCCGCCGGTGGTCAGCGGCGTGCTCGACGCGTTCGCCGATCACGCGATCGACGTCCCGGTGCCGGCGAACACCACGCGCCACGGCGTGCCGAGCGCGTGTGGCGTGTGCCATGCCGATCGGCCGGCCGAGGCGCTCGCGGCGTGGACCGCGGCGCAGTGGCCCGACTCGGCCCGGCGCGCGGCCCGCCGGCTCCGGCTCGCCGACGCGTTCGACGAGTCGACGGCCAAGGCCAGCGCGCACCCGCTCGAGGCGGTGATCGGCGACGCCGACGAGGCCCCGACGCTGCGCGGCGCCGCGGCGCTCGCCCTCGCCCGCCGGTTCGGCGCCGCGGCTGCCCCGGCGATCCGGCCGCTGCTCGTGAACCGCGACCTGCTGCTGCGCGCCAAGGCCTGCGAGGCGCTCGGCCGGGCGCGCGCCACCGTGGCCGGCGATGCGGTCACCGCGCGGCTCGCCGATCCATCGCTGCGGGTCCAGCTCGCGGCGGCGCTCGCGCTGTACGACATGCGCGATCCGCGTGGCGAGCCCGCGCTGGCCCGGCTCGCCGCGGCGCCGGCGAGCGCGGATCTGATGGTGCCGCACCTCGAGCTCGGCAACGCCGCCGCCCGCCGCGGTGACCTCGCCACCGCGCGCCGCGAGCTGACCCGCGTGGTCGAGCTGGCGCCGTACTTCGTCGATGCGCTGGTGACCTTGGCGTCGTTCGCCGCGCAGCAAGGCGATCTCGCCGAGGCCCGCGCCCGGGTCGCCCAGGCGCTCGCGCTCGAGCCGCACCACAAGGGCGCGGTCGGGCTGTCCACCAAGCTCGCCGCCGATCCCCGGCCGTGACCCCGGAGCTCACCTGATTGGACCCGCCTCGCACCGTCGCCAACCGGCCGGGCAAGCGGTCCCCAGGCCGGGCGAGCGAGGCGGCGGGCACGCCGCGCGCCGACGTCACACGCGGACCTCGCAGCCGCCGGGCCCGGCGCGTAGCGCGCATTGCGGGCCCAGCCGGCTCGGGGCGGCGTTTGCTCCGGGCTTGCTCCGGTTCTGCTCCGGTTCTTGCACCGATCGACCGCATGACCAAGATCCTCGACTTCGCCTTCGGCAAGCGGCCGCACAGCAAGCTCGTCGGCTTGGGCCTCAGCCTGCTGAGCTACGGCGTCGCCGCGCTCGGCGCTCGCACCATGCACGGCGCGAGCGGCCGCGCGACCCGCCGCTGGTATCACAAGCTCGCCAAGCCAGCCGGCCAGCCGCCGGATCGGCTGTTCGGCCCGATGTGGGCGGTGCTGTACGGGACGATCGCGTACTCGGGATGGCGGATCTGGAAGGCGCCGCCGTCGCCCGAGCGCAGCCGTGCGCTCGGGCTGTGGGCCGGCCAGCTCGCGCTCAACGGCGCGTGGACCCCGCTGTTCTTCGGCGCGCGCCGCCCGCGCTCGGCGCTGGTCGACATCGTCGCGCTCGACGCCGCGGCCGGGATGTACGCCGACGCCGCCGAGAAGGTCGATCGCACGGCGGCGCTCGCCATCGTCCCGTACCTGACCTGGCTCGGCTACGCGACGTACCTGAACGGCGGCATCGTCGCCCGAAACCCCGAGGCCTGAACGGAGACCGAACGATGGTCCCGGGCCCGGGCGGTCAGTGGTGCTCGAGCTTGTCGAGCCGGCGCTCGAGCTCGTCGAGCCGCTTGCGGGTCTGCTCCAGCTCGCGGCGGGTCGCGCCGTCGTCGCCGAACATCTGGCGGAGGTCGAACGGCATCTCTCCCAACTGGCCAGACTGGAACTGCTGCCAGGTCGTGCCGTCGTCGAGCTGGCCCGACTGGAGCGTGCCGCCGGCCGCCGCGTCCTCGGCGAGCGTGGCGCGCAGGGTCAGGCGCTTCTTGCCGCGCTCGATCTGCATCGCCACGGCGTCGCCCTTCTTGCGGTCGGCGATCGCGGCGATGATCTCGCGCGACGAGTGCACCGGCTCGCCGTCGACCTCGAGGATGACGTCGCCGATCTTGAGCCCGGCCCGCGCGGCCGGGCGATCCGGGCGGACGTCCTGGACCAGCACGCCGCGATCGGCCGGCGCCCCGAAGAACGTCCGGAGCTCGGGGCTGATCTGGACCGCGGCGAACCCGAGCCGGCCGTGCCCGGGCGTGAGTACGACGGCTCCGCTGTCGGGCGCGCCGGCCGAGGCCGCGCCGGGAGCCGGCGGTGAAGCCGACGATGAATGACTGGGCTGCTGCGCGTGCGGGGCCGCGGCCACGATGCCCGTGATGCCGCCCACCGCCGCCACGAGCGCCCATACGATGGTTCGTTTGCGCATCGGTTATTTCCTTGGTTGCGTCTGATTGGTCACGATCTGTCGACCGCGGATTGCCCGGTGATTATTCCCGCGCGCGACGCCGCACACCGACTACGATATTTGCCCGAAGACTGGATATCTCGCAGCCCGGCGATCCGGCCTCCGGGCTCAGGCGCCGCGGCGTCGCGTGCCTGCGAAGATCGCGGTGCGCACGATGAACCACGCGCGGCGGTAGAACCGGCGCAGGTACACGGCCTGGATCAGCACGACCAGGCCGATCACGATCGCGCGCAGCGGCTCGGTCCGGCGGTACAGCCGCTCGATGTCGAACGCGACGTCGGGGTCCGCCGTGTGGATGTCCTTGTAGAAGATGTCGAACGCCAGGGTCACGCCGAGCTCGTTGAAGATCAGCGCCGCGCCCACGCCGTAGGCGATCGCGATCAGCTTGCGGACCGCCGGCCGGAACGTCAGCAGCGCGGTCGCCGCCGAGCCGAACAGCAGCGCGAACCCGGAGATGTAGGCGGTGCGCAGCACGCCGCGCGGCGCGACCTCGAGCCGAAATGACGTGTAGACCGCGACCCGGACCACGATCAGCGTGATCACGAACGCCGCCAGGGTCAGGAACGCGAGATCGCGGTGGTGGCTGACGACTAACTCGCGCCACACCCGGCGGATCGATCCAGGCTCGGCGCCGCGCTCGGCGACGTGCCCGGCGACCGGCCCGGCACGCTCGGCGGCGGGCTCCGCGGCGGCGGGCTCCGCGACCGGCTCGGCGAGCAGCGCGTCGATCGCGCGGTCGGCGTCGAGCAGGCGCTTGCCGAGCAGCGGCAGCAGCGCCACCGCGACCTCGGGCCGGCGCTCGCGCAGCTGATCGAACTCGGCGTCGGAGATCACCAGCAGCTCGACGTCGCCGGTCGCGATCACGGTCGCCGAGCGCAGCTCGCCGGTCAACGACGCCATCTCGCCGAACGCGCTGCCCGGCCCGAGCGTATGCAGCACGCGCTGGACCCCACCGCGCGGCTCGACGATGACCTCGGCGCGCCCGCCGAGCATCACGAACACATCCGCGCCGGCCTCGAGCGCCGACACGATGCGATCGCCGGTCGAGAACCGCTCGATCCGGCCGTGGTCGACCAGCTCGTTCAGGGTCGCGTCGTCGAGCGGCGCGAGGAACTCGACCCGGCGCAGCAGCGCGCGCTGCTCGGCGGTCGCGGTCACCGTGCACCCCCGGCGCCGCGCGGCCCGAGCAACTTGAGCCAGGCCCGCCGCGCCACCGCGCGCCAGAACTGCCGGAAGTAGATCAGCTGGATCAGCACCGCCGCGGCCAGCCCGGCCGCGATCACGCTGAGGTTCTGCGCGTACTCGGGGTCGAGGTTCCAGAACAGCGCGAACTCGTCGAACACCAGCCCGGCGCCGAGCCCGAACACCAGCGCCAGCCCGCGCAGCGCGCGGCGGCCGAGCGGGCGCAGCGCGGCGAGCCCCGACGACGCGATCAGGATCAGCCCGTAGTTGAAGTGGTGGACGTGCATCGGGTTCGGATCCGTCCCCGGCACCAGCGCGAACAGCTGGCTCTCGAGGTGGTACTTGAGGATCAGGTGGACCACGAGCCGGGCGCCGCCGAGCGACAGCAGGAACCCGATCAGCATCCAGAACGGCGGCTCGGCGCCCTTGTCGGCCACGAGCCGGCGGAACAGCCCGCGGGTCGAGCTCCGGGTCACCCGCGCGCCCAGCTTCTGCTGGGCGGCGTGGCGCTCGTCGATCGCGGCGCGCAGCTCCTGGGCCGGCAGCCTGGCGGCGTGGAGCTCGAGCAACTGGCGCAGGAAGTCGTCGCGCACGCCGACCTCGGACGCCAGCTCGCGGGCCAGCGGCAGCGCGACCGCGGGGAACTCGTCGAGCACCGCGGTGAACGCCGCGCGATCGAGCACCGCGACCGTGGCGGCGGTGTGCGCGATCAGCGCCGCCGGCGGAGCCTCGCCGGTGACCACCGAGAACGTCCCGGTCCGGTCGCCCGGCGCCATCCGCGCGCGCAAGGTCGCCCCGCGCTCGCGGATCTCGAGGTCGACCTCGCCGCGCACCACGACCACCAGCCGCGGCCCGGCGTCGTCGTCGCGGCGTTGCCCGGCGGCCAGCGCCACGACCCGGAACCGCCGCGCGATCCGCCCGATCTCGTCGACGCGGAGGTGCTCGAAGATCGCGATGCTGCCGAGCACCGCTTCCAGCTCTACCATCGCGCCATCCTACCTCCGGGGTGGGCCGTCACAGACATCGCCGGCATCGCGGATCGCAAGCTTCCCGCCCGCCACGACGGGATCGCGCGGAAGATCGAGTAAGACTCCCCCATGGCCCCGTGTCGAATTGCCTCGGTCGCTGCGTCGATCACTGCCTCGACTGCAGCCCCGGAGAGCAGGGATCTTCCGATTCCCGCTCCCTGTCGATCGACTTCGCCCGACGAGGACCGTCGGTCCCTCCGATCCGGAGCGAGCTTGATTCTCAAGCTCTCGGTCGTTGCGCTGGGGCTCGCCGGGCCCGCCGCCGCCGCGCCCGGCACCGCGCCGGGCAACGCCAAGGAGAACGGCGAGACGTTCCAGGCCCCGGGCGCCACGCTCTACGTCGAGACCCTCGGCACGATCGCCGGGGTCCCGCTCGTGGTCGTCAACGGCGGCCCCGGGTTCGACCACAGCTACGAGCACGCCACGGTCCCGGGCACCACGTCGGCGTGGGACCTGCTCGCCCGCGGGCGCCGGGTCGTGTTCTACGACCAGCGCGGCACCGGCCGGTCCGGCGCGCTCAAGCCCGGCCAGTCGTGCACCCTCGCCGACCAGATCGACGACCTCGAGGCGGTGCGCGCGCACCTCGGTGCCGACAAGATCGATCTGCTCGGCCACTCGTGGGGCGGGTTCCTGGTCATGGCGTACGCCGCGCGCCACCCCGAGCACATCCGCCACCTGATCACCGTGGACTCGGCGGCGCCCAAGTGGTCCGACACCGTGTTCCTGTTCAAGGACATCTTCCCCGAGAGCGTCGAGCGCGCCGATGGCTTCACGTTCGGCGATGCGCTCGGCGATCCCGTGGCCAGCGCCGCGGGGATCCGCGAGTACTTCCACTGGCTGTTCTACGCGACCGCCAAGCGCGACGCGTTCCTCGCCCAGGTCGACGACCGGGTGTTCACCAAGCCGGTCAACGAGGCGGTCGAGCACGACGTCGCGCGGTTCGATCTCAACCCCGAGCTCGCCAAGTTCCGGTTCCCGGCGATGGTGATCACCGGGCGCTACGACATCAACGTCGCGCCGTCGGTCGCCTACAAGATCCACAAGGCGATCCGCAACTCGCGGTTCGTGGTGTTCGAGAACAGCGGCCACCTGCCGTTCTTCGAGGAGCCCGAGCCGTTCGTGCGCGCGATCGAGGGCTTCATCGGGCCGCCGCGCTGACCGCGGCGTGGGGCCCGCCGCGCTGACCGCGGCGTGGGCCCGCCGCGCTACTGGCGGGCGCGCAGGAAGATCCGGATCACGTACCAGAACATCAGCGCCACCGACGAGAACAGCGCGAGCGCGGCGGCGACGTGCTGGCCGGGGTGGTAGTGCGCGAGCACCTGCGAGGTCTGGTACAGCACGTAGCCGGCGGCGAGCAGCACCATCGCGACCGAGAACAAGAGGCCCAGGTTGAACCCGAACATCAGCGACAGCACGATCAGCGACAGCGCCGCGCCGCCCGCAGTCGCCAGGCCGCCGCGCAGGAACGAGAAGTCCTTGCGCGAGATCACCACCGAGAGCGTCAGCATCGTGAAGATCCCGAGCGTGACGAACGCGGCGTCGCGCAGGATGTGCGGCTCGGCGCCGCCGCGCGCCAGGATCGCGGCGGTCTTCCATTCGACGATCGCCAAGAGCGGCACGAAGATCAGCGCCTCGGCGAGCACGTAGAACAGCAGGCCCGCGTACTGGGTCACGCGCGACGCGGCGTGGCCGGCCCAGTAGTCGGCGACCCACGACGCCGCCATGAACGCCGCGAGCACGACGCCCCAGTTCCATCGTCCGCCGAGCGCGAACGTGATCAGCGGGGCCGAGACCTTGGCGTACAGCACCTCGTTGGTCATGAACAGCCGGAGCAGCCCCGCGAACACCAGGATCGCGCCGAACAGGTGCAGGTAGGTCAGCTTGATGAACCGCAGCCGGCGCGCCGAGCCGGTTTCGGCCTTCTGGACCTTCTGGATCGGCGGCCGGGTCGTGTCGCCGACCCAGCCCGACCCGCCGGCGGGCGGCGGCGTGCCGGGCCCCGATGCCGATGCCGATGCCGACCCCGATGTCGACGGATTCGAGGGCACCCGATCCGCCGGCGCGAATCCATCGTGCGGCAGCAGCGCGGCGCTGTACGTCGGATACGGCGATGGCGCTTGCGGCGCCGGATAGCCCTGCGGCTGCATCGGCTGGCTCTGCGCTTGCGGCTGCACCGGATAGCCCTGCGCTTGCGGCTGCGCCAGATAGCCCTGCGCTTGCGGCTGCGCCGGCTGGCTCGCGTACGGCGGCTGCGCGTAGACCAGCTGCGCCTGCCCCATGTACGCTGGCTGCGCCTGCCCCATGTACGCCGGCTGCGCCTGCCCGGAGTACGTCGGCTGCGCCTGCTCGGAGTACGCCGGCTGCGCCCGCCCCGGAAACGCCGCCTGCTGCGAATAGCCCCCTGGCGCTGCATTCGAATAGACCGGCGCTTGCGAGTTGTAGCCTAGCACCAATGCCACTCACTTAGCGCGGGACCTCGACGAGGACTTCGCGGGCCGCTTGCGCGCGTAGTTGCTCATCTTGAGCTTGACCGCTCGTGGAAAGACTCGTTCGGTGCGCCGGTCGGGCAAGACGAAGACCCTGATCTTGT
>DATBBB010000477.1:0-4673 GCA_036271215.1 Kofleriaceae bacterium
AACGGGCCGCGCCTCGACGGGATCGGGCGGCGTTCGCGGTAGGCTGCGCGCTCCATGTGGCGCCCATGACGCAGCCGGAGCTCGAGCGAACCGAGGCGCCGGCGCGGGTGCTCGCGCGGGTGCGGGCGGTGGCCGATCCGCGCGCGTCGGTCGAGCTGTTCGGCTCGAGCGTCTACGCGCCGGCGCACGCCGAGGATGTCGATGTCCTGGTGTCCGAGGATGATGCGGCCCGGCTCGCGGCGGCGCTCGGGCTGACGCTGATCCCGACCTTGCCGCCGCGGATCTACGGCACGCTGGACGGCACGCGGGTCGACATCACGGTGGTGACCGGCGACGACGACCTGGCGCGGCGGCGGCGCGCCGGTCCGCGCGATGCTGCGCTGCTGGCCGCGCTGCTGGCAGAGCACGGGCGCGACGAGGTGTTCCAGGCGGCGTGGCCGCACGTGCGGCGGTTCGTGCGGGCCCGCGCGCTCGGCCACAACGGGCTCGGGTGGTTCGGGAGCTTCGGCTGGGCGCTGTTGCTCGCGGTGCCGCTGGTCATCGATCGCGAGCTGCGCGAGGCGACGCCCGGCGCGACAGTCCCGGCGTGGCTGCGCTGGCTGGCGCGGCTGGCGCCCGGCGCGCGGATCGGGTTCGATGGGATCCGCGCGGGCGACCCCGAGCCGCTGTACCTCGTCGCGCCCGCGCCGCCGGCCCGCGACGTCGCGCGGCTGACCAAGCGCGCCGCGGCGGTGCTGTTCGGTGAGGCGCGCGCGGCAGCCAAGGCGATCGGCGACGCCACGACCGACGCGGGTGCGCTCGACCGGATCGCCGACCTCGCGGCCGACCCACCGGCCGGCACGACGTTGGTGATCGCCGGCGACGACGAGCACACCCGCGGGCGCTACGACGGCGTGGCGCGCGGCCTGGTGCGCGAGCTCGAGGCGCTCGGCGCGGTCCGGTCGTGGGGCCGGTTCGACCTCGCCGGAGACGGCAGCTGGCAGCACCGGATCACGGTGCCGCCGCACCGCGCGCAGTCGGCGCGCGACCGGATCACGGACTGGCTGGCGCTGAACAGCATCGACGCCGGGCTGGCGTGACCGTCAGGGTACCGGCCACACGCCGCGGGCGCACGCCGCGGCGCGGTCGAGCAGCAGGGCGCGCTCGCGGTCGTGGCGGCTGAGCGCGGCGGCGCGCTCGAACTCGACGCGGGCCTCGTCGAGCCGGCCGAGCTTGGCGAGCAGATCGGCGCGCGCGCTGGGCAATAGGTGATAGCCGCGCAGCGCGGGCTCGCCGGCGAGCGCGTCGATCAGGGCGAGCCCGGCGGCCGGCCCGGCGGCCATGGCGACCGCGACCGCGTGGTTGAGCGCGACCACCGGCGACGGCAGGCGCTGGTGCAGCTGGGCGTACAGCGCGGCGATCTGGTGCCAGTCGGTGTCGCCCGGGGCATGCGCGCGGGCGTGGCAGGCCGAGATCGCCGCCTGCAGGCCGTACGGCCCGAGCGCGCCGTGCTCGGCCGCGCGCTCGAGCGCGTCGAGGCCGCGGCGGATCAGCAGCCGGTCCCAGCGCGTGCGGTCCTGATCGAGCAGCAGCACCGGCTCGCCCGATCGGTTCGCGCGCGCCGCGAGCCGGGAGGCGTGGAGCTCCATGAGCGCGACGAGGCCGTGGACCTCGGCCTCGGCCGGCATCAGCCCGGCGAGCACGCGACCGAGCCGCAGCGCGTCCTCGCACAGCGCGGGCCGGACCAGATCCTCGCCGGCGGTCGCGGCGTAGCCCTCGTTGAAGATCAGGTAGATCACGCCGAGCACCGAGGCCAGCCTCGCCGCCAGCTCGCCGGCCGGCGGCAGCTCGAACGCGACCTGGGCGTCGCGCAGCACGCGCTTGGCGCGCACGATCCGCTGCGCGATCGTCGGCTCGGGGACCAGGAACGCGCGCGCGATCTCCTCGGTGGTCAGCCCGCCGAGCAGGCGCAGCGTGAGCGCGACCCGGGCGTCGGGCGGCAGCGCCGGGTGGCACGCGATGAAGATCAGGCGCAGCAGCTCGTCCCCGATCGGATCGTCGAACGCGGCGAGATCGAGCTCGAACGCGGCCGGCTCGCCGAGCGCCTCGTGCTTGCGTTCGATCATCCGGCGGCGCTGGACGAAGTTGATCGCGCCGTGCTTCGCGGTCGTCATCAGCCACGCCGCGGGGTTGTCCGGCACGCCGGCCTCGGGCCAGCGCTCGAGCGCCGCGACCAACGCGTCCTGCGCCAGCTCCTCGGCGACGCCGACGTCGCGCACGATCCGGGTCAGCCGGGCGATCAGCACGCCCGACTCGAGGCTCCACACCGCGCGCAGGGCGCGCTCGGCGGCCGCGCGCTGGGGCGATGGCGACTCGGGCACGTCCGTGATCACAGCACGCGGCCGGGCGGCCGTCAGTGATGCGGTGGATCGTTCGGTCCGCTCATCTGGCGGATCTCGCCGGTCCCGTCGCCCGCCACGGCCATGAACCGCCGGCACACCTCGATCGCCTCGTCGCGCGACTTCGCCTGGACGATCGCGTAGCCGACGATCAGCTCCTTGGTCTCCGGGAACGGGCCGTCCGTGATCGAGAACTTGCCGCCGGTCATCTGGACCCGGGCGCCGCCCATCGAGGGTGGCAGGAGGCCGCCGGTATCGAGCAGCACGCCGGCCTTGGTGACCTCGTCGGCGAAGGCGCCGATCGCCGCCATCTTCTCGGGGTTGGGGGGACCTTGCTCGGCGGCGTTGTACGTCACGAAGAATCGCATGGTTGGTATCTCCTTGTGCCCCTACGACAAGCGAGGGTGCCCGCGATCGACACCGGGAGGCACGGTTTCGCATGTTTTGAAGCCGGGCCTCCGCGGCTGGGCGCGGGCGCGGCCGGGCAGTGGTGTCACCGCGGGCGTGGCGGGCCCGCGGGCAGGCGGTGGCGGGCGGCGCGGGCAGGCGGTGGCGGGCGGCGCCGGGGCCGCTCTGAAGGATATCTGACCGCCAGGCCAAAGCCGACGCCGAGGATCCGTCCTCCTCGATGACAGTGCGAGCCCGAGCGGCTCGTTTGGCTTCTATCGCCCGGAACCCGCGCCGTCCGATAGCTACTTACGCCGAACTCACCACGGCTCGCGCGACTCACGCCGATGCCGAGCCCGCGATCGCCGGCGGCGGATCGAGGCCGTCGCCGCGCGCCCGGCGCTGACGGCGGCCCGGGATCACCGACCGAGATCATCGGCCGGGATCACCCAGCCCGAGATCACCGGCCGAGATCACCGGCGATGCGCGCGCGCCGCGGTCACACGTCGCCTGCTCGTTCGATCAGCGCAGCAATGAACGGCACCGGTGGGCGCGGCGCCGGCGGATCGCGGTTGCTAGCGTGGGCGGCCGGCGGCGAGGGATCTACCTCGTGAGCCGGCTCGCGAGCAGGCCTCGCGCGCCGGTTCGTACAGGTTCGGCATGTTGCGCAGATCGGTGCAGGCGTCATCGCCGCTTGCCTGCATCGGATCTTGCTCGAGAGGACGATGCGATGATGACAAGGGCTCGTTTTGTGGAGTGGCGCGCGCTGGGGCGTGCGTCGAGTGTATTGGCGTACGCCGCGATCGCGGCGTCGGCACCTGCGTGTAGCGAACCTGCGACGCCGGCTGGCGATCCGGCGGCGAGCGCAGCGCCGGCCGCCGCCGGCGATCCGGACGTGCCGGCGTTTCAGCCGGCCGTGCTCCAGCCGGCCGCGTGCACCACGGTGGTGCCCAACGGGCCGTTCAGCAACGCCGCGTTCACCGCGCAGCACGGCCGGTTCCACGTCGAGTACGACGCCACGCCGACCACCAACTCGCTCGACGGCACGGTCGGGCTCAGCGCCGGCGCGGCGACCGGCTTCCCGCAGCTCGCGATCGCGGTGCGGTTCAACACGCTCGGGACGATCGACGTGCGCGATGGCGACAATTACCGCGCGGACATCGCCGAGCCGTACGCGGCCAACACGAGCTACCACATCCGGATCGACGTCAACCTGCGCGGCCATTCGTACTCGGCGTGGCTGCGCAACGCGTTCGGCGGTTACGACGAGCTCGCCGCCGGCTACGGGTTCCGCACCGAGCAGCTCGGCGTCACCAGCCTCGATACGGTCGATACCAAGATCGACTCGCAGAACGGCAACCTGACGACCTGCGGGTTCGTGATGGTCGCCGATGCCACGACCGCCGACGGCTGCGTGGTCGCGTCGGCCGGCGACGGCTTCGAGACCGTCGCGCTGACCGACACCAGCGTGCTCGACACCCTCGGGTTCACCGCCACGGTCGACACGATCGGGCTCGACGCGGTGGTCGCGCTGTCGGCCGGCGTGCCGGCCAACTTCAACGGCCTGGCGACCGCGGTGCGGTTCAACGTCGACGGCAACGTCGACGCGCGCAACGCCGCCGCCTACCAGGCCGACATCGCGCTGCCGTACGACACCGATCCGCTGCAGTTCCGGGTGATCGCCGACGTGACGTCGAAGACCTACTCGGTGTTCGAGGGCTCGACGTTCGACGCCAGCGAGCTGGCGCGCCAGTACGCGTTCCGGACCGGCGCCCCCGCGACCCACCTCGATCACCTCGCGATCGAGGTCGATGGCCCGAGCGGCACGCTGACCGTGTGCTTCCCGTACGCCACGCCGTCGGTCGGCGCGGCGTACAGCCGCGAGGGCACGTACGCGGTGGTGCCGCT
>DATBBB010000478.1:0-19834 GCA_036271215.1 Kofleriaceae bacterium
ATCGCCGCTGCCCGGAAGTCGCCATCTGCAGACTGCGCAGACTGCCCGGACGTCACGGAGTCGATCACGTAGACCGACAAGCTCGACATGAAGTGCAGGACATCCTGGTCTTCGCACTTGTCCCCGCAGGTCAATGATTCCGCGAATCCGATCACCTGCTTCGCCGCGGCCCCGAAGTCGTGCCGCCGGATATCGCCGACGATCACCCCCACATCGGCGGCAGCGCCTGATGTATCGACCCAGGCCGCGAGCTTCTTGCACACGGGACTTGCGTTGCACACTTCCCCGAGAGCGATGAGCGCCGCGATCGCTGCATCCGCGCTGAGCAAGCTCGGCGTGCCAAGCCGTTCGAGGATCGCCTGGAGCGACTTGCGCACTGCATCGAAGGCCTGCGGATCCAAGGCTGGTACCTGGGTCTTCACCTCGGCCTCGATCGCGAGCTCGACGCGCTGGAGATCTGTCACCAGCATGCTATTGTTGCCATCCATCCCGTCGCGAACGGTGATCCCGATCGCACAGGCAGCCTCCTGGGTGACATCCGGTTGGACAATTGCGCATTCGCTCATCTGATTCGTGGCGCCCGATGTCAGTCCGGCGAACATAGCCTCGCCAGTTGGGTCGATGCACGTCGTGGACGAGGTCGCCACCTGAGGGGTTCGAGACGTCATCGCTGCAGAAGCAACCGTGAGCTGTTGCGTGGCGCTCTCGAGCTGCTGCTCGCTGAGCTTGCCAGCTGTCTTCTGCGCCGCGAGCACCTTGATGTTGATGTGGCTCGACGAGCCGGTCGCCCCGGGGTTAACACCTGCGGCCGGCGTAGCGAGGGCCATTACTTCGAGATAGATCTTGTCCCCGACGAAGTCCGACAGCTCCTTGCGCAGCACCGTGTGGAGACCGGCATATCGTTTCTGCTGGATTGCCCCGATCGATGCCGGGAAGTACGTGCACAGCGCTGGCACCCTCGCGGCCGCGTTGGGGATGACGGAGGTCGAGATATCATCCTCGATGACCTGCTCGATGATCGCGCTGGCGTCGTTGTACCAATCGGCGTGCGCGGGGCGTGTGGTCACTGCCAGGAGCACGACGATGGGGGCGCTCGAACGCAGCAGTCGGATCGAGCGCGTCCGATTCAGTGTCGGATCGATCTTGCGAGAACAAGTGCGCATAACAGCTCCGGTAATGATTCGAGGTGCACCATTCGCGACACGCGCCAATGGCCATCGGAATGCGTGGTGCCCTTTTCCGAATCGTGGTTTCACGCCTTAGGCGCTCAGGCCACGTTAGATCCATCATCGAATCTCGCCTGGTTTCGCCGGTGTTTCCTGTTCGCTGGAATCATTGACGTTCTCCACAGCTTCCGGGTTGCGGTGCTCGACTCGGCCGGCGTGATGCCGCGGCTGCGCGACGTGATCGCCCAACCCGATGCCGCGAGCATCGATCCTCGGCCATCCGCTGGCATGGCCCCGGCGCCCTGCGCCGCGCCGCCCTGCGCTGCGCCGCGCATCGACGGATTTCCCGACACAACGTCGTTCAGCTGGTACCGCGAGGTACCACCGAACGCGCGCCACGGCGGCATGGCGCTCCACGCACCGGTACCTCGAGAGACCACCGGCGTGGCCTCGTGCTTGCTCATCGGCGAACCATGCAGAAATCCAGTCTGTTCAAACTTGCGCGCCCTGCGAGCGCACTGCTCCTGGTGCTGTCGGCGTGCAGCGACGCGCCGGCGGATCCGACCGACCCGCCGCCCGACGACACCCAGCCCGCGCCGGTCGACATGCAGCCCGCGCCGGACGGCCCCCAGGCCGTGCCGATCACGCCGCCGACCACGCCGGGGGCCTCGGTCGACTGCGCGCTCGCCGGCGGCCACTGCCCGGCGATCGCGATCGCCGGGGAGGCGCCGCAGCCGAGCCTGTTCCACGGCTACGCCGATCCGTCGCTGCGCAAGGATCCCAACGCCGGCACGATCTACATGGCGTACTCGTGGGCCAACGAGCTGCTCGATCCGGGGACCAAGCAGACCACGATGAACGTCGAGCTCCACCTCGCGCACAGCGCCGATCAGGGCGCGACGTGGACCAAGGACGGCGCGCTGTTCACGTCGCACGGCGTGACCAACCCGGGCGGCGGCAACTACGCGGCCCAGAACCAGAGCTCCGACGAGGTGATCGATCTGCTGCCGATCGATCTCGGGACGTCGACGATGTGGATCCAGGCCCACCAGGACTACCTGGTCCCGCTCGGCGGCCACTCGATCTACGCGCAGATCGACGCCACCAGCGCGATCTCGGTGTCGGCGATCATCGCCCCGGCCGGCGCGCCGCCGTCGACCCTGCTCGGGCTCAGGACCGCGCCCGAGGCCCGGCTCGCCCCGGGCACCACCGATCCGACGCTGAACCCGACGACCAACCTGTCGGCGCTCGACGGCGATCACTGCACCAACTTCAACCAGCCGGCGCTGTGGTACCAGGGCGGCAAGCTCTACCTCGTGGTGCAGTGCTTCGAGAACCCGGCGTCGGGCGACGGCAAGGCGACCGCGCACTTCGTGTACGCGACGACGCCGCTCGGCGCAGATGCAACCAAATGGCAATGGCATGCGGTCGGCACGTTCGCGACCCCGGCCGACGCCGCCCACCTCGGCCAGGCCGAGGGCACGCCGTACCAGCTGCTCACCGAGATGCAGCTGGTGACCGGCACCACCGGCCAGCTGCTCGCGATCCTCAACCCGGGGATCCTGACGCCCAATGGCGTCCAGCCGGTCACCCAGTATGGCTGTCGCGCGATCCCGGTGACCTCGCTCGATCCGCCGGCGCTCGCGATGACCGCCGGTGCGCCGACCGTGGTCGCCAAGGCCACCGAGTCCGACCTCTACGGCTCGCCCAACGAGGGCACCGGCGCGTGCAGCTACGACGCGGCGTCGACGACCGGCATCGTGCTGGTCCGCAAGCTCGAGGCCGACCCGCAGCAGGGCTTCTTTGTCTCGCTACAGGCGACCAAGCTCATGCCATAGTAAGGCACTGGCATACATCGAGCTCCCGAAACCCTCGAGTCTCGTCTGCGGGGCCCCGAGGCGGCGTGCGATGATCCGAGACGATGGGGGAACAAGGTCTGTCAGGACAACCATTCCGGATCATCGCCGGGCTCGGCCTCGCGCTCGGGCTGACGCTGATCGCCGCACCGCCGGTGCATGCCCAGCCCGCCGGGGCGCAGGCCGAGGCGCTGTTCCTGCGCGGCCAGGAGCTGCTCGCCGCCGATTTTTCAGGATAACGTCGGCCCACATGAAGCGAGTGATAGGGGTGTTGTGGTGCATGGCTGCGTGCGTGGGGCAGCAAGGTGGCGCACCTCGCGCCGGGGACGTGCGAATCGAGCCGGTCGCCGTCCAGGACGAGCACATGGTCGCGATGGTCACCACCGAGCGGGCACGCTGCACCACCGGATCTTGCGATCGTGCGTGCGAGACCGGGGATGCGAAGGCATGCGCGCTGGTAGCCGAGCTAGCGTGGGACGGTGGGTACGGCCACGCGTTCGATCCGGCCGCGGCGTTGCGCTACGCCCAGCGCGGTTGCAACGGACACGATGCGCTCGCGTGCGCGCTGCTCGGCCGCCACCACGCCAACGGGGTTGCCACGCCGTGGGCGCCGGCGGCGGCAGTCGCGGCGTTCGAGGTAGCGTGCCAGGGTGGCGCCGGGCTCGGCTGCCTCGAGCTCGGCACGATGTACGCCCGGGGTCACGGCGTCGACGCCGATCCGGGCAAGGCCGCCGCGTACTTCGCGCGTGCCAAGCGCGCGTTTCGCGCGGCCTGCGATGGCAACGAGCCGCGGTGGTGCACGTCCGCCGATCGCACCGAGGACGGCGATGTCCCCGACGCCACCGCACGGCGCGCCTGTACGCGCGGCGTCGCGGCCAGCTGCGTCGATGTCTTGATCCACCGGATCGGCCCCGGCACGGGCCTGATCGCCGAGGAGCTCGACACGCTCGATCGCATGTGCATCGCGGGCGAGCGGTACGCGTGCTCCACGTTCGCGCGGCACCTGTTCCGCACCGGACGCATGGCGGACCAGGCGAAGATCGTCGCGCTCGTGACCCGGGCGTGCGAGCTCGGTGAGCCGCAGGCCTGCATGGCCGTGGGCATGCTCGATGCGGCGACGAGTAACGGGACCGTCGCCGAGGCGACGAAGCGCGGCCAGCTCGAGCGTGCGTGCGATCGCGCGCTCGGCGCCGCGTGTCAGTCGCTCGCCCAGGATGCGTTCGTCACCGGTGCCGCCGACCGCGTCGCGATCTACGCGCAGCGCGCGTGCGAGCTCGGCGAGGCCGGCGGATGCACGATGATGACCCGCCACCAGCTCGACCAGCACGATGAGGCCGGCGCCGATCGCTGGGCGCGCGAAGGCTGCCGGCGCGGCGCGCGGGACGATTGCAAGCGGCTGGTCGACCGCGATCTCGAGCTGCCGTCGATGCCGGGCGGCGAGCAGCAGCGGCTCTACCAGAGCGCGTGTCTCCGCGGTCAGGCCGCCGAGTGCCAGCGGCTCGCGGCGATCGAGCGCGCCGAGGCACCCGTGCTCGCGGCGCTGCTCGATGTGGTGACCCGGCGCGACGTCGCCGGGTTTGCCCGGCTCACCGGCACGGTGAAGCTCCGTGGGCTGTGGTTCGAGTCGGCGGATTGCACGGCGCAGTTCGCGCGCGATCCGACGAGGTCGGCGCCACCGGCCGGCTCGGCCCGCGATGACGTGCTGGCCGAGTCCGCGCGGCCGGCGCTGCTCGAATGCTTCGCGAGCCACGGGCTTCGCCTCGAGGCCCACGCCGCCCTCGATGGCAGCGCCGCGCTGGTCTACGACCCCGGAATCGTGCTCGACATCACCGGCGGCCAGATCCACCAGATCGTGGTGGCGCGGCCATGGATGGCCCGGCACGACGCAGCGCCGGTCGACGCGGCCACGTTGAGGAGCCACCTCGTTGCGGGCAGCCCCGCGACCGAGCCCGATCCGGACACCCGCGCGGCGAATCGGCACCTTCAAGCTCTGTGTGGGCGAGGACGGTGAGATCACCGAGACCCGTCAACTCAAGAGCACCGGGTTCCCAGCCTACGATCAGAAGATCTTCCGCGAGATCAGCACGTGGCGCTACCGGCCGTTCTTGGTCGATGGGCAGCCCGAGACCGTCTGTACCGCGGTGACGTTCATCTATAGCCAGTCCTGACGTCCCGAGCCGTCCTTGCGCCGGCAATGCGGCGGTGCGCAGGGCGCGCTACTCCGCGAACGGAGCGTTCACGATCACGTCGTAGAGGTTCGGTCTGCGTACACCGAGCTCGCGCTCGACGGGATCGGCGACCGAGCACCACTGCGGGCCAACGGCCCCCCGGCCCATGATGGCCCTGGACGTTTCATAGAATGATGCATATCATACTACGATGATGACCGCCGCCCACCCGCCTGCGGCGCCGCCGCCCACCGCGCACCGCACGCCCCCGACCACCTCGCGCAGCCAGTTCGCGGTGCTGCTGACCGCGTCGCTGGTGTCGTCGCTGATCATGCTCGACTCGAACATCGTCGCCGTGGCGCTGCCGTCGATCGCGCGGTCGCTGGATGCATCGTTCGCGGAGGTCGAGTGGGTCGTCAGCTCGTACATCGTGTGCTTCGCGGCGCTGCTGCTCGCGGCGGGCTCGCTCGCCGATCTCCACGGGCGCAAGCGCATGACGCTGATCGGCATCGCGGTGTTCGGGGTCGCCTCCGCCGCGTGCGGGCTGGCCAGCTCGGCGATCATGCTCGACGTCGCGCGCGCCGTGCAGGGCGTCGGCGCGAGCCTCTTGCTCACCGCAGCGCTGGCCGTGATCAACGAGGCGTTCGTCGGTCCTGCCCGCGCCAGGGCGTACGCGTTCTGGGGCGCCTGCCTCGGCATCGCGATCACCTGCGGCCCGATCGTCGGCGGCGTGATCACGAGCCTGTTCGGCTGGCGCTGGGCGTTCCTGATCAACCTGCCGCTGTGCGCGGCGCTGTTCTACGCCGCCCGCAGCGTGATCCACGAATCGACCGACCCCGACGCGAAGCGGATCGACGGTCTCGGGATCCTCACGTTCAGCGCCGGCCTGATCTTGCTGGTCTGGGGCCTGATCGACGGCAACGCGGCCGGCTGGACCAGCGCGCCGATCCTCGAGCGGCTGGCGGGTGCGCTCGGGCTGCTCGCGGCGTTCGTCGTCGTGGAGCTGCGGCAGCCCCGCCCGATGGTCGATCTGTCGCTGTTCCGGCGGCCGACGTTCCTCGGCTCGACCGCCGCGATGTTCGGCTACGCCGCGGGCGCCCAGGTGATGATCTTCTATCTACCGCTCTACGCGCAGAATGCGTATGGCTTTGCCCCCGCGCGCGCGGGCCTCGCGATGCTGCCGTTCGCGATCCCGATGTTCCTCGCGCCGCGTGCCGGCGCCGCCCTCGCCCGCCAGGTCTCGGGGCGCACGATCCTCGCCCTGGGGCTGGCGGTCACCGTGTGCGGCGATCTGCTGATGTGGGCGCTGTCGAAGTCGGGCCAGCCCTACACGATCTTCAGCGTGGCCATGATCGTCGCCGGCACCGGCGCCGGCCTGCTCAACGGCGAGACCGCCAAGGTCATGCAGGGTGCGGTCCCCGCGCAGCGCGCCGGCATGGGCTCGGGCGTGAGCGCGACCGTCCGGTTCACGGCCTTGCTGATCGGGATCGCCAGCCTCGGCGCGGTGCTCGCGCACACCACGGCGACCGGGTTCGCCGACCGCGCAGAGCAGCTCGGCGTCAGCCCCGCCGCGGCGGTGGCGGCGGCCCGCCGCGTCACGTCGGGAGACCTGACCGCGCTGGTCGCGAGCTTCCCGGTGGCGCTGCAAGCGCCGCTGCGCGATGCCGGCCACGCCGCGTTCGCCGGCGGCTTCGCCGCGGCCAGCTTGCTGGCGGCCGTCCTGGCCGCCGCCGCGGCCCTGGTCACCGCGGCCCTGGTCCGCGCCAGCGAGACCGCGCCGAGCCGCGTGCCCACCGGCGTCGCCGTCCTGGAGTAGCGGAACCAGCAGTCGGCAGCCTCGCCAATCGATAGAATTACGAATAACATGTAAACAGCCATGAGATACCAGGTCGATCACAAGGAGAAGACGCGCTCGCTCGTGCTGGCGGAGGCAGGTAAGGCGATCCGCAAGGACGGACCACATCGGGTGTCGGTGGCCGCCGTGATGAAGCGGGCCGGGCTGACGCACGGCGGGTTCTACGCGCACTTCGGGTCGCGCGACGCGATGCTGGTCGCGGCCATCGAACAGATGTTCGATACCAGCCGCGACCGCTGGGTGCGCGAGACGCTGGACCGGTCGCCGGCGGACGGGCTGTCGGCGTACGTCGACTGGTACCTCTCGAAGGCGCACCGCGACGCGCGCGAGGCCGGGTGTGTGATCGCGGCGCTGGCGTCCGATCTGCCGCGGCTGTCGGCGCCGTGTCAGAAGGCGTACGCCGAGGGGGCCCGGAGGATCATCGGTTTTTTGTCGGCGCACCTGACCACGCTGCGGCGCCCGGATCCGGATGACCTCGCGCGCTCGGTGCTGGCGGAGATGGTGGGGGCGCTGTCGCTGGCGCGGATCGAGATCGAGCCGCGGCGGTCCGACGCGATCCTTGCTGCCAGCCGCACCAGCGTCAAGCGCCGGCTCGGGATCGGAGGTGCGTCGTGAGCCTGGTCGATTCGCTCGTGTTCGAGCGCGGCTGACCCGTCGGCGGGCGCGGTCAGCGGAACAGCCGGCCGCGGAGGTCGGGCGACGGCTGGGCGATGACCTCGGCGCCGACCAGGCGGTCGCCGGCAGCCGCGCGGGCGGCGTCGGCCGCGGCGTCGATCGAGTCGAGCGAGCCGGTCAGGGTGAAGTAGGCCTTGCCGGCGAGGTCGATCGCGAACCGGACGTCTTGCACGACGACCTCGGCGACCTTGCAGGCGGCGTCGGCCGCGGCGATCGCGGCGCACACGGTGCGGGTCTCGATGATCGCGACCGCCTCGGCGCCGGGGTCGGCGGCCCAGTCGAGCGGCGAGACCGGCGCGCCGAGCATCGGCCAGACCTGGTCGTCGGCCGCGGCGAGCTCGACGTGATCGAGCAGCAGCTTGTCGGCGGCGAGCCGGCCGGCGCGCATCGCCTCGTCGACCTCGGCGACCCCGCCCTCGAGCATGACCAGGTGCTTGCCGCCCGAGACCGCGCGCGACGACAGCAGCACGGCCGGCGCGCGCTTGAGCGCCGCATCGGCGACGACCACGCCGCGCGCGATCGTCCCGACCTCGAGCACGCCGAGCGCGGGCCCCCGCAGGCTCATCGGGCGCGGCTCACACGAACCTGAACGCTTCTTTGAGGGTGCAGCGCCGCTCGCGGGTGAAGTGGACCGCGGTGGTCAGGCCCTCGCCGGTCGGGCTGGCGATCGTGAACGAGGTGTAGCCCTCGCCGCCCAGGCCGAGGCCGGCGTACGACGCGTCGTTCTTGACGAAGATGCTGCAGTTGCACAGCCGCGCCATCGCCGCCATGTTGTCGATGTTCAGCGAGTGCATCGTCGCGGTGTGGTGGAAGCCGTGCTCGACCCGCAGCGCCGCGGCGATCGCGTCGGCGGCGTCGTGCACCCGGAACAGCGGGATCACCGGCATCAGCAGCTCGTGCTGGACGAACGGGTGGCCCTCCTCGACCTCGCACAGCACCAGCCGCAGGTCGTGGCCGTGGCCGCCGATCCCGATCTGCTTGGCGATCAGGCCGGCGTCCTTGCCGACCCACGCCTTGTTGACGTGATCGCCCTCGAGGATGACGTTCTCGAGCTCGCGGGTCTGCCGCGCGTCGAGCAGCAGCACGGGCTTGCTCTGCAGCCGGCGCACGAGCTCTGCCGCGATCGAGTCGACCGCGATGATCTCCTTCTCGGCGATGCACACGATGTTGTTGTCGAGCGAGGCACCGCGCACGATCGCGTCGGCCGCCTTGTCGAGGTTCGCGGTCTCGTCGACCACGGCCGGCGGGTTGCCCGGCCCGGCGGCGATGACCTTCTTGCCCGAGTTCATCGCCTGCTTGACGACGACCGGCCCGCCGGTGACCACGACGATGCGGACCAGCGGGTGCTTCATGAGCGTCTGCGCGCTCTCGACCGTCGGCCGCTCGATCGAGACGATCACGTCGCGCGGGCCGCCCACGGCCTGGATCGCCTCGTTGAGCAGGTGGACGCACCAGTTGCAGACCTGCGCCGCCGACGGGTGGACGTTGAACACCACGGCGTTCCCGGCCGCGACCATGCCGATCGCGTTGCACAGGATGGTCTCGGTCGGGTTGGTCGTCGGGGTGACCGCGAGCAACACGCCGTACGGCGCGCGCTCGGTCAGCATCAGGCCGTCGTCGCCGGTGTGGGCGACCGGGCGCAGCACCTCGCAGCCCGGGGTCTTCTCGGCGACCAGCCGGTTCTTGGCCAGCTTGTCCTCGTAGCGCCCCAGGCCGGTCTCCTCGACCGCGTAGCGCGACAGCGCGTCGTTGTTGGCGAGCACCGCGCGGCGCATCGCCTCGACCATCTTGGCGCGCGTGGCGACCGGGGTGCGCTCGTTCTGCTCGAACGCGCGACGCGCCGCCTTGGCCGCCGCGTCGGCGTCGGCGTACACCCCGTTGGTGCCGCGCGGGATGTTCGCCTTGGACGGCGGCGCCGCCGGGGGCTCGCCGCGCGCGCTGGGGGACGACGCCGGGGCCGCGCCGCCGAGCCGGTCGAGCACCCGCGCGACGATCTCCTCGATCTTGCGCTCGTCGATTCCGCCGCTGCCGGCCATCGCTAATCCTTCACGTAGGCGCGCTCACCATCGATCGCGATCTCGTCGACGATCGCCATGATCGTCGCGTCGACCGGCCGGTTCTGCGTCACCTGGGTCTGGCGCGCCGACGAGCCCGCGACGTACAGCACGACCTCGCCGATCCCGGCGCCGACCGCGTCGACCGCGATCGCGATCCCGCCGGTGGGGTTGCCGTGGACGTCGCACGCGCGCACCACGAGCAGCTTGAGCCCGTCGAGCGTGGGCTCCTTGCGACTCGCGACCAGCGTGCCGATGATCTTGCCTAGCACCATGACGGCGCGCGGCTCACTTCTTGGTGCCGTCGGCCCCGCCCGAGCGGCCGAGCGGCAGCACCGCGTCGACGTTGGCGTGCGGCCGCGGGATCACGTGGACCGACACGACCTCGCCGACGCGCTCCGCGGCGCGCTGGCCGGCCTCGGTGGCCGCCTTGACCGCCGCGACGTCGCCGCGCACGACCGCGGTCACGTAGCCGCCGCCGGTCTTCTCGTATCCGACGAGCTCGACCTTGGCCGCCTTGACCATCGCGTCGGCGGCTTCGACCATGCCGACGAAACCTTTGACTTCGATCATTCCAAGCGCGTCAGCCATTCGTCATTCTCCTACTTATCGACAAACTTCTCGGGTTCTTTGCCGGTGACGCCGGCGAGCGCCGCCGTTGCCGCCGCCGCAGCAGCATCGATCTCGGCCTCGGAGCCGGCCATGTAGAGCCGGCCGAACGCCCCGTACGGCGTGACGTTGACGAGCGACACGTGCGCCGCCTTCTCGGCCTCGTTGGCGGCCAGCACGACGTAGCCGGCGGGCTCGCACTCGAGGATGAACAGCGACTGGCCCGGCAGCACCATCATGCCCGCCGAGCTGCGATTGATGATCTGGGTCTGGTAGGCCTCGACGCCGCGGATGATCTGGTTGGTCAGGACCTTGGGCTTGAGCCGCTGGCCCTCCTCCACGCCGAGGTGCTTCAAGATCGTGGCGCCGGCCTGCAGGACCTCGCCCTTGTCGTGATCGTGGATCTCGAGCAGGCCATACGCGCGCTCGACGACCTGGACCGCCGGCTGGACCCGCGTGGCCTTGAGCGCCGCGTCGGTGACCTGGTTGATCGCGATGCCGGGCGAGATCTCGACCCACAGCGACGCCTGGAACGGCACGGGCAAGAACCCGCGCGCCGTCTTGCCGATGAACGTGGCTTGCTGCGGCTGGAGCGCGTCGAGAAAACAATACGTACGAAGGACCGTCGCCATCGCTGCGCGCCACGCTAACACACGCGGATCCGGCAAATCCACGTCGCGGGCGGCAATTGGCTGGTCGCATTCGTCGCACGTCGCACGGTGCGCCGTGATCGCGTGCATGCCATGATGCGCGCCTCGATGCGGGTGGTGCGTTTCGTCGTGTTCGTCATGCTCGGGCTGACCTCCTCACCGGCCGCGGCCGACGTGCTCGGGCACGTGCTCGCCGCCGCCGACGACCAGACCGGCGGTGCGCCGCCCGCGCCACCGGCGCCACAGGGCGCGCCGCCCGAGCAGTCGGCAGATCTGACGGCGTGGGCCGGCGAGGCGCACTCGGTGACCCTGGCGGATCTGCTGCAATCGGCGGTGCGCCAGGCCCCGGCGCTGGCGAGCGCGCGGATCGACGTCGCGGTCGCCGAGGCCCAGATCCAGGAGACCTGGGCGCGCAACGACTGGAAGCTCCAGGCCCAGCTCCAGGGCTCGCACCAGACGGTCGTCACCGAGGGCACGGTGACCACGATCTCCGGATCCGCCGACCTCCAGCGCCTGCTGCCGGCCGGCGGCACCGTCGCGCTCCACGTCGACTCGACGTACAACAACATCTCCGACTCGCCGTTCGGCCCCGCGGGCGACGGCACGCTGTGGGTCGACAACGTCGAGGCGTCGATCACCCAGCCGCTGCTGCGCGGCCGCGGCCGCACGCTGTTCGACGCCAACGAGGCCAAGGCAACCCTCCAGCGCGACGTCACGGTGCTCGCGCGCCGGCTCGCCGCGATCAACGCCGTGCAGACGGTGATCTCGGCGTACTGGGATCTCGTGCTCGCCGAGCGCACCGTCGGGATCACCCAGGCCAGCCTCGATCTCGCGCGCGAGCGGCTGCGGATCACGACGATCGGCGCCGACGGCGGCAAGGTCGCCCGCAGCGAGATCCCCGCGGTGCTGCAGATCATCGCGACCCGCCAGGAAGATGTGCTGAACGGCGAGCTCGTCGTGCTCAACAACTCGATCACGCTGCGCCGGCTCGCCGGGATGCCGATCGGCGCCGGCGAGCTCGGGCTGCGGGTCGCGACCGACCTCGACACCCAGGATCAGGCGATCGATCTCGGCGCTTTGACCGAGCGCGCGTTCGCCGCCAGCCCACAGCTCGCCGAGCTCGCCAAGCAGGACCAGAGCTCGACGATCGACATCGCGGTCACCGAGGATGGCCTGCTGCCCCAGCTCGACGCGGCGCTGTCGCTCGGACCGTCGGGCACGTCGCCGGCGCAGAGCGCGTCGGGCGCCGCCAGCCCGAGCGGCACGTTCGGCGGTGCGTGGAAAGACCTCGTCGAGCTCAACGCGCTGACGATCCAGGGCTCGCTGAAGTACACCCAGTCGCTCGGCCGCAACGACGTGATCGGCCGGTCGCGCGAGCAGCGCGAGCTGCGCCGCAAGCTGGTGGTCAACGCGTTCGACGTCCGGGCGCAGATCGCGCAAGCCATGGCCGCGGCGGTCGCACAGCTCGAGGTCGCCAAGCGCCGCGTGGCGCTCTCGCAGCAGGCGATCGAGCTGGCGAACCAGAACATCAAGATCGAGACCGACCGGTTCAACCTCGGCCGCTCGACCAACTTCGACGTGCTGAACCGGCTCGAGGATCTGCGGCAGGCCGAGCTCCGCCGGGCCCAGGCCCTGGTCGACTGGCACAAGGCCGAGGCGATGATCCAGTCGCTGACCGGCGAGATCCTGCCGCGCTACGGCGTCACGATCGACGATCGATAGCGCGCCTGGGCGCGATCGATGTGGGTCGATGTAACGAATACAGCGTGGGGTGGCCGTCGCGAGCGCTTGGGTGCCACGCAGGCAGGCCTTGGCACGTTGGCATCGTCCGTCTGGCAGCGGTGGCCTTCAATATGAGATCGATGCAGCGAGTACGATGATGCCCATCGCCCGGCACTGTCATCCGATCTAGGTAACCAGCAGTGCTGGCTGGATTTCGCTAAACTTGGCAAACAGGTCGACTAGGATCTCCACGTCGAGGGCCGCGTAGTTCACCTGAGCGCCGGTGAGGGGACGACGGGTCCAGTCCGAGATCTGCTGGCTCTTGTCGAGAACCTTGTCGAACTCGCGGCGGCAGACCGCGGCGAGGCTATGGCCGCCAGGCTGCCCACCCGAGGTAAGCGCATCGAACAGCGCCTCCGGTCCGAGCGCGCTCAGGTCCGGACCGCCGCCGTCCTGTGCGTCGATCTCGAGCCCCGCGAGCCAGGTGTCGGCGTGCGCGACGCTCACATCGTCCCACTCGAGGAAGCGCTCGATCGCCGCGGGCGTCGCGCGACCGATCGCGGCCTCGCGGACCAGCGTCGGCAGGGCGCGACGATAGCGCCGGCCTGCCCGGTACAGCTCGAACAGGGGGGTCTCGGCGATTGTGTCCTCGGTGTGGCCGGGGACGTGGACGATCAGCGGTGTCATCCCCACACCGTCCTCGAGATCCTCGAGCCCGAGCAGCAGCTCGAGGTAACTGCCGCGGAACCGCCGCACCGGAAACGGGAACGCCGTGGCGTCGGCGCGGCGGCCGAGACCGTCGGCGAACTCCGTGTAGGTGCCTTCCTTGTCGAGCCAGACGAGGATCCCATGCTGCCGCGCCTGCTCGCGCAGGTCGGCTTCGAGGTGCGCGGACACCGGACCGGGCTCGGTCACGACTCGCCGCTTTCTTCGGGGCTCGTGGTCAGCCGCAACACGCGCTCGGCGTCCTCGCGCTCGCGCGTCAGCTCGATCTGCAGCTCGGCCTCGGTTGGCAGGTAGTTCAGATAGGTCGCCGCGACGATCTGATCGTTGTCTTCAGGCAGCGTGATCTTCACCATCGCGGCGTTCTGCTCGGAGCACAGGACGATGCCGACCGTCTTGGCCTCGTGCGCGGCGCGCTGCGTGCGATCGAAGTAGTTCACGTACATCTGCATCTGGCCGAGGTCCTGATGCGTGAGCTTGCCGAGCTTGAGATCGACCAGGACGAAGCATCGCAAGAGGCGGTTGTAGAACACGAGATCGACGTAGAAGTGATCACCGTCCACGGTCAGCCGCTTCTGCCGGCCGACGAAGCAGAAGCCCTTGCCCATCTCGAGCAGGAACGCCTCGAGCCGGTCGATGATCGCCTGCTCGATGTCGCGCTCGCGGAGCGCCGGATGCGCGGCGAGGTCGAGGAACTCGAGCACGAACGGGTCCTTGATCACGTCGGCCGGGGTCGCGACCTCTTGCCCGGCGCGGGCCAGCGCGAGCACCGCCTCGGGATCACGCTGCCGGGCGAGACGATCGAACAGGAGCGAGCCGATCTGGCGCTCAAGCTCGCGGACCGACCAGCACTCGCGCGCCGCCTCGATCTCATAGAACGCGCGCGTCCGGGCGGGAGACCCGCATCAAGACGAGGTAGTGCGACCACGCGAGGGCCACCGAGAACATGGCCTGGCGTCCTGCGAGCAACTCGCTCGACAGTGTCGAGCGAATCGAGCCATCGCTCCGCCCGGGCAGTCCGGGTGGGCCTTGCAATTCGCTCGACAGCGTCGAGCGAATCTCGGGCAGCGCCGAACCATTTGGAAACGCTAGATAAAACTGTCGCATCTTGCGGAGGTTGGCAACGCTGAAGCCTTTGCCGAAGCCGGTTCGCAGGCGGGTCGACAGCAGCTCGATGATCTCGTCGCCGTAGCCCGCGCGGGCCTGCCCCACCTGCTCGACCTCCACGATCTCGCGGCCGATCAACCAGTAGGACTGCACCATCGCCGTATTGACGGTGCGCGCGACCTGACTCCTCGCCTGCTCGAGGATCTCTGCGACCCGGTCATAGAGCTGCTCGTCGCTCATGCGCTCGGGTCGTCCGGATTCCGCGCGTCCGACGGCGCACCAGGCAACTGCGCGCCATAGATCGTCAGCTGAAGCTCCTCACCATCCACGACGCGGTAGAGCGGACGCCGCCCGGCGTGTCGCTCTCCCCTCTCCAGGATCACCGAGACACCCTCGCCGCGCTTGTCCATCAAGGTTCCCCTCGTCGTCCCGAGGTACTGGTCGCCTGGAACAGCGCACTTGGCGAGCAAGCTAGAGACTGCCTCATTGCGCGCGGACTGTCTGAAGGCGAGGCTCTCGACGCTCATCGTGTTAGCGAGTGCACCCGGTGAGCTGATCTCGAGCCGGTCGGCGAACATCCGCAACCGGATCTTGGAGGTGTAGATCGAGTAGTCGCGGTGTGCGACCGCATTGACGACCGCCTCGAACACCGTGACCATGTCGAACTGCGGCAGGTCTCGTCGTCCCATCGCCTTGGCCGTCTTGGCCGCTGCGACCCACATGTTCTTGCGTACGAAGTGACACGCGTCGATGACCTGAGCGTCGAGCGGGCCCGAAATGTCCGCCGCGTCGAGCTGATAGCTCGGAACATCCGCATCCGGAACCACGTTGACACCACGATAGGCGACGGCCTGGATGAACGCATTGGTCACCCAGTTCCGTGGCTCACGCGTCGCCAGCAAGACGCCCGCCACGGTCGGACGCAGCAGTCCCTGATCGTCGGGGCGTGCCATGGCGAGCTTGTGGAGCAGGTCTCCGTCGGAATCGCGTGACTGGGGACCGCGGAACCGCTCGTAGAGCGGGCGATCGAGGTCGTCGATCGTGGCCGCCGCGACGACCTGCTCGTCGAACCGGATCATGACGCGCTCATCCTCTCGTGAACTATGCACGGCTGCCCGTGTGCTGTCACGAGCGCGCTCCGGTCAGGCCCGCGGAGTCAGGCCCGCGGAGTCAGGCCGATGAAGCCCATGTGGACACCGCCCTCGCGGCCATCGCGGCGGTAGCTGAAGAACCGGTCCGGCTCGCAGCGCGTGCACGGCGGCCGATCGTCGATCTGGTCGGCCGGCACGCCGGCGCGCTCGAGCATCGTGCGCATCGCGACCCGCAGGTCGATGTGATCCTTGTGCGGCCCGGCGACCACCATGGCCGGCACGTCGCCGAGCGCGGCGCGGAACGCGGCGACGACCTCGGGGCCGACCTCGAAGCAGCACGGCCCGATCGACGGCCCGAGCGCGACCCGGATCCGTCGCGGCTCGGCGCCGAGCGCGGTCATCCGCGCGACGACGTTGGTCGCGACGCCGGCCACGGTGCCGCGCCAGCCGGCGTGCGCGGCGCCGCACACCCGGGCCTGGGGGTCGGCGAACAACAGCGGGATACAATCGGCGGCGAACGCGCCGAGCACCGGGCCCTCGCGATCGCACACCAGGCCGTCGAACTCGGCGTCGGCGGCGAGCGGCTCGCCCACGGTGTGGACGGCGACGCCGTGGACGTGGCGGGTCGCGACCAGCTGGGCCGGATCGTAGCCGGCGTGCTCGGCGAGCAACCGCCGGTTGGCCTCGACGTTGCCGCGGTCGTCGCCCCACCGCACGCCCAGGTTGAGCGAGGCGCGCAGCCCGGTCGACACCCCGCCGGTGCGCTCGGGGAAGCCGTGCACGAAGCCCTCGCGGGGCAGCACCTGGGAGCGCTGGAGCCGGATCGCCATGGCCGGGCTTCTAGCATGTTACTGTCGCACCATGATCCCGTACGACGATCTCGTGGCCGCGCTCACCAGCTGGCGCGCTCGTCAGGGGCTCCCGGTCTCGCAGGCCGCCGGGGCCGCGCCGCCCGCGCCGCCCGCGCCCCGCCCCACACCGGTGGCCCCGCAGCCCGCGGCCCGCGCCACTCCGACCCGCCGCTCGGCGCCGGCCCAGGTGGTCGCCCCGGACGACGCGCTGGACGACCCCCACTTCGAGGTCAGCGACGACTATGTGATGCCGCTTGGCGGTGAGCCCGGCGAGAACACCGCGATCGGCGCCGCGCCGCAGGCCTCCGGCAAGCGCAACCCCGACTGGTGAGCAGCGCAGGCTCCCAGGGCTCCGGGCCGCCGGCGAACCCCGCGGCCGGCAGCCCGACCGGCGCGCTCGGTGAGGATGAGGTCGAGGTCGCGCTCACCGGGATCCAGCTCGGCGTTGCCGCCGGCGTGGGCCGCGTGGTCGCCGCGGGTGCGCGCGCCGGCGGGCTCGCCGATCGCGTGGTGCTCGTCGGGCCGATCGATCCATGCGGCGAGTGCGACGTGTGCCGCCGCGGCGGGGCCGCCGTGTGCCCGCTCGCCCGCCGCCGCACCTCGCTCGGCGCGCGCGTGATCGCCGCCGGGCGCTGGGTCGTCCCGCTCGACGACGGCCTCGAGCTCCCCGCCCCCATCGCCGCCGCGGTCGCCGGCGATGTCGTGCTCGCGTACACCCTGTACGCGCGCACCGGCGTCGCGCCGCGCGATCCAGTCGTCGTGGTCGGCGGCTCGCCGATCGCGCGGTTCCTGGTCGAGATCCTGATCGCCAAGGGCGTCGCGCCGGTCGCGGTCGCCGGGCCCGGGCCGTGGGCCGACTGGCTCGCCGGCAAGGGCGTCACGATCGCTCCCGAGGCCGATGCCCCCGCCGCGCTGGCCGCGGCGTTCGCCGCGCAGAGCCTCGGTACCCGGCCGTGGCGCGTGATCTGCGGCGATCCGGCGGCGACCGCGGCCGCGGCCCAGCTCGCCGGCCCGCGCGCCACGCTGACCTTGCTCGCCGGGCCCGCCGGCGCGGCCTCCGCGCTCGCCGCCGACGTGCTCGCCCGCGAGGTCACGATCATCGGCGTCGCCGGCGCCCACCCCGATCTCGTGGTCGAGGCCGCGGCGCTGTGCGTGCAGGGCGACGTCGATCTCGCCGCCGGCACGACCCTGAGCGACGCGCCGCTGCGCACCCGGGTCCGCGCCGCCGTCACCCCCTGAGAGACAGAGATCAATCTCGTTCCCGGATGGCGAGGCCGACGGTCCTTGGGGAGCGGGCCGCCCATGTCCGGCCAATCCCAGGTGAGCGCGGAGCACGCCGCCGATCGCGGGCGCCGGCGCGGCAGCCGGATCAGTGCGCGATCAGCACGATCAGCAGCACGAGCACGACCACGCCGACCGCGACCACCGCGAGCAGCTTGTTGCGGCCGCCGCGCATCTCGTTGATCAGCTCGTCCTCGGAGATCTTGTCGGAGCCCTTGCCGGCGATCTTGCTCGAGCCCGACTCGCGCAGCGCCTTGGTCGACATCGTGGCGCCGGTGCGCAGGCTGTACTTCTCCTTGTCGGACCGCGACAGCGAGCCGTCGTCCTTGTAGCGCTCGTCGATCGGCAGTTGATCGGTCTGGTCCGCGCCGTCCTTGCCGGTCCGCGCGCGCTCGGCGGCAGCGGCCTGCGCGGCCTCGGCGTCGAGCTCGCCCTTCTTGAACCACATGGTCTCGCGGAACTTGCCCTTGTCCGACTTCTCGGGCTTGTCACCCTTGTCCGACTTCTTGCCGTGCGCGAGCAGCGGCGCGGCGAGCAGCGGCGCCGGAACCACCGGCGCGGCCGGGAGCGAGCCGGTGGCCGACGCGGCCGGCGCGGCCGACGTGTCCGGCGGCACCGCGAGCGCCGGCATCCCGGCCACCGCCGGCGACGCGGCCGTCACCGGGGGCAGCGGCGCCGAGTCGGGCAGCGTCGAGATCTTGCTGGTCGCCGGCTCGATCGCCGGCATCGCGAGCGCCGGCATCCCGGTCACGCCGGGCTCGGCCACGGGCGGCGCCCACGGTGATCGATCCGGAGCCAGGCCTGGAGCCAGGCCCGCCGACGGAGCCGGCGCGGCCTGCGGTGTCGACGGAGCCGGCGCGGCCTGTGGTGTCGACGGGGCCGGCGCGGCCTGCGGCGCCGACGGCTCCGGCGATGCGCTGACGATCACCGACGGCGCGTGGCCGCCCGGCTCGTTCGCGGCAACCAGCGCGGCAGACGGCCCGTTCACCACCATGCCGGCCGCGGTCGACGCTGCGCTCGAGACGATCGGCGCGCTCACCGCCGCGCCGGGCGACGCTCCGGCCGCCCCCGGCAGCACCGGCGCGTTGGGCACCAGCGTGCTGGCGCGGATCCCGAGCAGGGTCTGGACCAGCTCGGCCCTCGGCTTGGCGCGGCCGGCCGGCGCCGCCGCCGCCTTCGGATCGGTCTCGCCGCGCGCCACGCGACCGACCTCGTCGACGAACTGGCGCACGGTCAGGAACCGCTTGGTCGGGCTGCGGTCGAGCGCGCGCAGGATGATCGCCTCGACCCCGCCCGGCACCGACGCGAGCCCCGACGGCGGCTTGATCGCGCCGGCGTCGTCGTGCTGCACGGTCTGCCCGGTCAGCACGTAGTAGTACAGCGCGCCGAGGCTATACAGGTTCGAGCGCTGATCGACCGGCTTGCCGTCGTGCTGCTCGGGCGCCACGAACTCGGCGACCCCGGCGACCTTGTCCGCGCCGTCCGCGCCGCCCGCCGGGGGCACCGGCAGCGAGAAGTTGATCAGCTTGATCTCGTCGCCGGCGAACAGGATGTTCTTGGGCGCGAGGTCGCGGTGGACCACGCCGACCTGCGCGGCCTCGATCAGCGCCTCGCCGATCACCTCGATCAGGTGCGCCGCTTGATCGATCGGGATCGGTCCGCGCGCCGCGATCGCCTCGGCCAGGGTCTGCGCGTCGGCGAGCAGCTCGAGCGCGATCCACGGCTCGTCGCCGCGCTTGCCCGACGCCACGACCTTGGCGACCCCGGCGCTGTGCACTCGCTCGAGCTGCTTGAGCTCGCGCTCGAGCCGCGGCGCCAGCCCGGGCAGCGCGACCACCGCCGGCGCGATGACCTTGAGCGCCACGCGCTGGCCGGTCGACGAGTCCGCCGCGCGCCGGACCTCGCCGGTCCGCCCGCCGCCCAGCCGGTCGCCGAGCTGGAACCGCGCGGCGATCGAGTCGTCCGCGCCCCCATCGCCTGGGCCGCCGGGCCCGCCCGGGACCGCGCCGTCCAGGGGAACAAGACG
>DATBBB010000479.1:0-4389 GCA_036271215.1 Kofleriaceae bacterium
CAGCCACGGCGTGCCGTCGATCACCGCCGCGACATACAGCGGATCGCCCTCGATCGCGCCGGTGATGAATCGATCGCCGTCGCGCGGCGCCGCGAGCTCGTGCGACACCGGCCGGTCGTCGGTGTAGATCACGAGGTGCGCGCCGGTGGTGTCGACATGCTGCGGCCGGAGCGTGACGCCCTCGACGTCGAGCTTGCCGAGCACGGTCCGGAACGCGCCGTGCGCGTCGATCTCGCCCATCACCGCGATCGGGTGGGGCTCGAAGTGCGCCGCGGCCGGATACGCCGGCGCCTCGAAGATCGTGAGGTAGTGGCGCATCCCGTGGATGCCGAACGCCGGGAACCGGGCCTGGGCATCGGCGAGGATCGCGGTCAGCCGGCGCTGGAACACCGCCGGATCGGTGATCAGGTACAGCCGGCGGTAGGTGTAATCGAGCCAGCGCTGCGCGCTCGCGTCGAGCGGCTGATCCGCGATCGCCTCGAAGTGATCGCCCGGCACGTCGTACGCCAGGTGCTCGTCGTACGGCGCGCGGGCGCGAACGGTCGCGAACATCGGGAACGCCGAGAACGGGTAGGTGTTGAGCCGCTGATCGAGCGTCGGGATGATCGCGGTGAGCGCGTCGTACACGACGAACGCGATCACGAACCAGTACGCGCGGCGCGGCGGCGTCCAGCCGGGTGGCGTGGATGGCGTGGCCGGCACTGCCGGCGCGCGCCGGGTCACCACCGCGATCGCGCGATCCCAGTCGATGAACACCGCGACCAGCGGCAGCCAGTGCGGGTTCCACAGGTCGACGACCAGGCCGAGCGCGAGGACCTCGAGCACGAAGAACCCGCCGCACAGCGCGCGCACGACCGGCCGGCGGATGAAGATGCAGGCGAAGATCGGCGTCGCCTGCGAGATCAGGTTGAGCACCGCGGCGGTGCGGAACCGCCAGACATTATCGATGATCCAGTCGGCGACCGCGGGCCGCGGCAGGCCGGCGAGGTCGTAGTGCACGAGCAGCTGGTGGCGCAGGTTGTCCGATAACGCCCAGTGCAGGGTGAACTTCGCGTGCAGGATCTTGTGGAACGCCGCGCTGGCGAACATCAGCGCCACGGCGAGCTGGACCAGCCGCACCGACCATTGATAACCGCGCGGCACGTCGACCGCCGGTCGACCGCGGCGCCGCCGGATCACCGCGTCGAGCGCCAGGACATCCCCGCCGCGCGCGCCGAGGAACGCCAGCTGCGCGAGGAACACGACGTTGTACTGGTGCGACCACGTCCCGCTCGAAGCGAATGATGCCGAGGTCAGCGCGATCGCGGCCCCGAAGCTGATCGCGGTGGCCGCGCGCGTGTACAGCCCGAGCAGCATCGCGATCGTGCCGCCGATCGCGAGCACCCATAGCCCGGTCACCACGAACCCCGGCGGGACCAGGTGGCCGAACATCATCCAGATCCCGACCGGCCGGTAGAGCGAGGCCGGCCCCGGGATGTGCACGGTCGATAGCGTCGCCAGCCGCTCCAGGGTCCACAGCACCGAACCCGCAATCGCGATCCGGAGAGCGGCGGCCGCCCAGCGACCACCCTCGGCAAACCAGTAGCGCTGCCAGCGCGTCACGCAGGCGTAGTACCATGACCCTGTCGTGAGCGCGCAGCTGTTCCAGCTCCTCGGCCAGCTCGATCGACCGGGCGCAACCGAGCTCGTGATCGCCACCGGCCGCCAGGTCGCGGTGCGGGTCAACGCGGCGTACCAGACGCTGACCGCGTCGCCGGTCACCCTGCCCCAGCTGCTGCACCTGATCCGCGAGACCCAGCTCGCGCCGCTGGTGCCGCAGAGCGAGCAGGTCGGCGACCCGGTGCCGATCGATCTCGACGGCCGGGCGCTGCGCGCGCAGTTCATCCGCCAGGGCGCCGACGTGATGCTGCGGATCGAGCACCGGCCGGCGCCGCCCGCGCGCCCGACCCCGGTGCCGCCCACCGCGCAGCGCTCGACGCCGATCCCGACCACGCACAGCCATCACGCGCCGGCCGCGCCCGCTGTGCCGCCGGCCCCGGCTGCGACCATCCGCCGCTCACCAACCCCGCCACCGCACGAGGGCGTGTCGTTCACCTCCACCTCGACACCCGCGCGAGTCGAGCCGCGTGAAGCGCTGAATGGGCCGGCTTCGCCGGACCACTCGCCAGTCGGCGGGGCAAGCCTCCTCTCGATCGAAACGTCGGAGATTGTCCCCGGGCTGGTCAGCCTGGTCGCCGAGGCGCGGCGGCGCGGCGCGACCGATCTGCACATCGCCGCCAACCGACCGGTGCTGGTGCGCGCGGTCGGCGAGCTGGTCCCGCTGTCGGCCCAGCCAATCGCCGCCGACGACGTCGACGCCCTGCTGCTGCCGCTGCTCGGGCCGATGCGCCGCCGCCAGCTCGCCGAGCGCGGCTACGTCGACCTCGCGCTCGACGTCCCCGGCTCCGGCCGGCTGCGCACCAATGTCTCGCGCCAGCAGGGCGGCCTCAAGGGCGCGTTCCGGCTCGCGGTCGCCACGCCGCCCACGCTCGCCGAGCTCGGCCTGCCGCCCGCGGTCGCCAAGGTCACCGAGCACCACCAGGGCCTGGTCGTGATCGCCGGCCCGAGCGGCCACGGCAAGACCACGACCTTGGCCGCGCTGGTCGACCTGCTCAACCGCGCCGAGCCGATCCACATCCTGACGATCGAAGATCCGGTCGAGATCGTCCATCCCAAGCACGTCGCGGTGATCTCGCAGCGCGAGGTCGGCCGCCACACGCTGTCGTTCGCGGCCGCGCTCAAGGCATCGCTGCGCGAGGATCCCGACGTGATCGTGATCGGCGAGTTGCGCGACCGCGAGACCGTCGAGATCGCGCTGACCGCCGCCGAGACCGGCCACCTGGTGCTCGCCACGATGAGCACGCCGTCGGCCGCCAAGACGATCGACCGGCTGGTCGACATGTTCCCGCCCGACGATCAGTCGCAGGTCCGCGCGTCGCTCGGGGCCGCGCTCAAGGCGATCGTCGCACAGCGCCTGCTGCCCAACGCCCAGGGCACCGGCGTGGTCGCCGCGGTCGAGTTGCTCGTCGGCATGCTCGCGCTGTCGAACATGATCCGCGACAACAAGCTGTACCAGCTGCCGAACCTCATGCAGCGCGGCAAGGCGTTCGGCATGATCCGGCTCGATGACTCGCTGCTCGAGCTGGTCCGCGCCGGCGTGCTCGCCGAGGACGTCGCCGTCCGCAACGCGGACAACCGCAAGGAGCTGATCGCCGCGCTGCACCCGCCCGCCCCCGTCGCCGAACCGGTCAAGCGCGGCCTGTTCGGCAAGAAGGACCGCGAGTGACCGGCCCCGCGATCGCCCAGCTGTTCGATCGGCTGCTCGAGCTCGGCGGCTCCGATCTCCACCTCGGCGCCGGCTATCCGCCGATGTTCCGGTTGCGCGGCGATCTGGTCGCCGAGGGCGAGCGCGTGCTGACCGCCGGCGACGTCGAGGCGCTGCTCGCGCCGCTGCTCACCCCCGAGCACGCCGCGCAGCTCGCCGCGACCGGCGACCTCGACTTCGCGTACGCCCACGGCACGCGCGCCCGGTTCCGCGCCAACTACCTGCGCAAGACCACCGGGCCCGGCGCCGTGTTCCGCGCGATCCCGAGCGAGATCCTGTCGCTCGATGCGCTCGGCGTGCCCGCCGGGATCCGCCGGCTGGTCGAGCTGCGCTCCGGCCTCGTGCTGGTCACCGGCCCGACCGGCAGCGGCAAGTCGACCACGCTCGCGGCGATGATCGACCACATCAACCGGACCCGCGCCGGCCACATCCTGACGATCGAGGATCCGGTCGAGTTCGTCCACCAGCCGCGCAAGTGCCTGGTCACCCACAAGGAGGTCGGCGAGCATGTGCCGAGCTTCCTCGAGGCGATCCGCAGCGCCGGCCGCGAGAACGCTGACGTCATCCTGGTCGGCGAGCTGCGCGGCGCCGAGACCATGAAGGCCGCGCTCCAGCTCGCGAGCTTCGGGATCCTGATCTACGCCACCGTGCACACCAACTCGGCGAGCGCGACGATCGACCGGTTCGTCAACGCGTTCCCCGCCGAGCAGCAGCCGCAGATCCGCGGCCTGCTCGCCGACTCGCTCGCCGGCGTGGTCGCCCAGCAGCTGCTGCGCCGCGCCGACGTCCAGGGCCGGGTCGCCGCCCACGAGATCCTGCTCGGCAACTTCGCGCTCGCCTCGCTGATCCGCGAGGGCAAGACGTCGCAGATCGCGAGCTTCATCCAGTCCAGCGCCGGCGACGGCATGCAGGGCATGGACGTCGCGCTCGAGCGGCTGGTCGCGGCCGGCACGATCAGCACGCGCGACGCGCTCGACAAGGCACTCGACAAGGAGGCGTTCGCCAAGCTACCGAGCGTCGCCCGC
>DATBBB010000480.1:0-19499 GCA_036271215.1 Kofleriaceae bacterium
CTCAGCTCTCCTCGAGGCAACATCGGACCTTGGTGGCGGTGGCGGAGGCGGCGTTACCGGCGGGGCGGTTCATGCCCGCGGCGGGCGAGGCCACGGTGCAGAAGGTCGAGGCGCTGCTCGGGCACCTGCCGGCCGCGCTGCAGCGCGGGCTGGGCGGCCTGCTCGGCACGCTCGAGGCGCGGTCGTGGCTGACCGAGCGCCGGGCGTTCGCGAGCGTCGGGCTCGAGCGCCGGCTCGCGATGCTCGAGGACTGGCGCACCGGCGACCCGATCCGCCGGCTGGTGCTGCGCGCGCTGATCAGCCCGCTCAAGATGGCGCACTTCGACGACCCGTCGCTGTACAAGCAACTGGGTTGCGTCTACGAGGCGCCGCATGGCCGCGAGACCAAGCCGGCGTACATGCGCGACCGGGTCCACCAGCTCGACGGCGATCTCGCGGTCGAGTGCGACGCCGTGGTGATCGGCACCGGCGCGGGCGGCGCGGTGGTCGGCCGCGAGCTGGTCGAGGCCGGGCTGGCGGTGGTGTTCGTCGAGGAGGGCCGGTACTTCGATCGCAGCGAGTTCACGGGCCGCGCGTTCGACATGCAGCAGAAGCTGTACCGGCGCGGCGCGGCGACGTTCTCGGTCGGCAACGCCTGGATCCCGATCCCGCTCGGCCAGACCGTCGGCGGCACGACGACCGTGAACTCGGGGACCTGCATCCGCACCCCCGACCGCGTGCTGGCGGGCTGGCGCGACGAGCTCGGGCTCGACGAGCTGGCACCCGACAAGCTGGGGCCGTACTTCGATCGCGTCGAGGCCGTGCTGCAGGTCGAGGCCGCGCGGGCGGAGCTGCTCGGCGGCAACGGCCGGGTGATCGCGCGCGGCTGCGACGCGCTCGGCTTCACCCACCACGGCCCGCTGCGCCGCAACGCGCCGGCGTGCGACGGCCAGGGCGTGTGCTGCTTCGGCTGCCCGACCGACGCCAAGCGCTCGACCAACGTCAGCTACATCCCGATCGCGCTGCGCGGCGGCGCCGAGCTGTTCCCCGGCGCGCGGGTCACCCGGATCATCGTCGAGGGCGGCCGGGCGCGCGGCGTGGTCGCGACCACCGAGGCCGGCCACGTGCTGACCGTCCACGCGCGGGCCGTGATCGTCTCGTGCGGCACGATCATGACGCCGCTGTTGCTCGGCGGCCAGCAGCTCGGCGCGGCGTCGGGCCAGCTCGGCAAGAACCTGTCGATCCACCCGGCGGCCGGCTGCCTCGCCGAGTTCGACGAGCAGATCCAGCCGTGGAACGGGATCCCGCAGGGCTACGCGATCGACGATCTGCACGACGAGGGCATCCTGTTCGAGGGCGCCAACGTCCCGCTCGAGATGACGATGACCGCGACCTCGCTGATCGGGCCGGACCTGGTGCGGCTCGCCGAGCGGTTCGATCACGTCTCGACGTTCGGGTTCCTGGTCGAGGACACCTCGCGCGGCTCGGTCCACAGCGTCCGCGGCCAGCCGATGATCCGCTACTGGCTGCAGGACCAGGATGTCTCGCACATCAAGCGCGCGATCGACGTGCTCGCGCAGGTGTTCTTCGCCGCCGGCGCGCGCGTGGTCCACGCCCCGATCGCGGGGTTCGAGCGGCTCGGGCCCGACGACCTGCCGGCGTTGCGCCGGGCGCGGATCCGGCCGTGGGACTTCGATCTGTCGGCGTATCACCCGCTCGGCACCGCGCGGATGGGCCGCGATCCGGCGAGCTCGGTGGTCGATCCGAACCACAAGCTGCACGACGTCGACGCGCTCTACGTCGTCGACGGCGCCTCCGTCCCGACCTCGCTGGGCGTCAACCCGCAGGTCACGATCATGGCGATGGCGACCCGCGCGGCCGAGAAGATCGCCCAGGCCCTGAGCTAAAGCCGCGCGAGCCGAGCTGCGGCTCCCCGTGCCCGCCACGCTGGCCCCCTTCCCGTTCTGATTGCGATTCGCGATCGCTGCAGTATTCGTGATTCGCGATCATGGTCAATCGATCGACGCAACGGCGATGCAACGGCGACGCAACGGCGACGCAACGGCGACGCAACGGCGGCGCAACGGCGGCGCAACGGCGGGAGGCCGCATCGCCGGCCATGCGGGCGCCGGATCGCGGCGCTCCCGCGTGCTACGCTTGACGTCGACGCCGTGGTGCGCCCCAGCCCCAAGCCCTGGCAGCTGCTCTGCCTCCTCCCGGCCCTGGTCGGGGTGGGCATGTGGCAGTACCACGAGCTGGCGCTGCTGTCGGCGGACGGTGGCACGCGCAATGTCAGCTTGCTGACCGAGTGGCTGTACCTGCATGGCGGGCGGCCAGCGGCGGTGCTGCCGTTCTTCGTGCTGGGCGGGCTGTATGTGTGGGCGGTCGCCGGCTACCTGCAGCGCAAGCGCGAGCTGGAGGCGGCCGAGGGCGCGGAGGGCGGCACGAGCGAGAGCGAGCGCGAGCGCGAGGATGACGGCACCGCCGGAGACCAAGACGAGCGCGCGGCCGAGCGCCAGGACGGCGACGCGACCGGCAAGCGCGGGCGGGGCAAGCGCAAGCGCTGGCGTCGCGAGCGGGTGCTGCCATCGCCGCCGCGGCTCGACGGCGACCCGTTTCGCTCGCCGCCGCACAAGCCGCTGATCGTGCAGCACGCGACGCCCGAGCCGGCGGCGCCGCCGATCGTCCCCGGCGATCCGGCCGACAAGCCGAAGCTGCTGGGCTAAGGGGCCGCGAATGGACAAGTTCCCCGGCAAACGCCGTTTCCCACCGCGCGGGCCCGAGCGAACTCGATCGAGTTGACCGTTCGGGATCCCCAAGCGTGTAGCGCAAGACAGCGCATCACAGCTGTCCCGCCCTTGCGCACTCGCCACCTTCTGCGGCAGTGGCAATCCGCGTGTCCACCGACTTAGTGAATGCCCTTACGAGATTGGGGCAAGATCGACAGGTCGGCCCAACGCAGTGAGTGAGTCGAGTCACGGCAAGAGATCCGTCTACGCTGCATTTCTGCACTACGTCCTGGCTATTCGATTCGCGATATCGCAGTATGGGACAATTCGTTTCTGAGGGGTGATGATGAGGATAGTGAAGGCTCGCCGATCTCGCGGCGCTGCCTGTGCTCGCTATCGTCATGTTACTTCCCGATGGGCGCGGAAGGATCAGACATCATGATTGTGCGTCGTTTCTGGATGAGCTTGTTGGTGCTGTGTACGGTGCTCGGCGTCGCCGGCTCCGCCCACGCGAGTAACTACATTGTCTATCTCCACGGCCGGTCCCAGACCAGCTGGCCCGCCGCCGCTTATCTGGGCGCCCCCGCCGGCTGGTCCCAGGTCACATTCAGCTACAACGGCAGCGCCTCGCTCGGCGACTCCGCGACCCAGACCACCATCAACAACACGATCGCCACCTACTGCGGCAGTGGCAATCAGTGTGTCCTGGTGTGCTACAGCGAGGGTTGCCCCCGCATGCTGCTGTCGTTCAAGCAACTCAAGGACCAGAGCCGGTATCCCGCAGGCATCCTCTGGACCGAGGCCGCCGCGTCCTCCGCAGGTGGCTCCGAGGCGTCGGTCTTCGCTACCAAGTGGTACGTCAAGTTGATCGCCAAGATCTTCGGCCTCGAGAGCGCCGCCCCGATCGACTACGACATCCAGCCCAACACCATGCTGTCGGGCACCTATGCCAACATTCAAAATCAGGCCACTGCCCCGATCTATCACCTCGCCGGCTCGGCCGACATGTGCGTGAAGATCTCGATCCTGTGGCTGTTCCACGTCAAGCTGTGCGGTAACGGCCAGCTGCCCGGCGGCGACGGTGACGGCCTGATCCCGGTCCACTCCGCGGCCGGCTATTCCGACGCCGGCGCCCACGCCAGCACCAACGACGGCAGTGGCAAGTTCGTGTTCCGCGCCTACGAGCAGACCCCGCTCTACGCGCTCGACCACCTCGGCGTCGTCGGCCCCATGGTCATCATGGGGAGCCTCCGGCTGTCGATCGGCAAGACCCCGAACTGCCCCAACCGCCCCGCGGTCGACACCGGCCTGCCCGACGCCTCGATCATCTACGACGACGGCGACGGCGCGGTGACCGAGGAGTCATCGCCGCTCAACACGCTGATCCTGTGCGGCAGTCAGCTGTGGAATGGCCAGCAGCCGGTCTACGGCACCTGTCTGTCGGGCGCGGGCTGCTGCACCGCGTTCTCGAACGGCAGCGCGGGCGGCTGCTCGTGCGGCGAGACGCTGTGCAAGGCCGCGCAGTTCGCGGGCACCAGCTACTACACGACCGCGGATTGCAGCGGCACCGAGTACTCGCAGGCCACCGGGCTCGACGGCTACCAGAGCTACAACGGCCTCGGCATGGCCGGCGTCAACACGACGACGATCACCGCGCGCTCGGCGCGCCGGTGGTCCGACGGCCGCTGCGCGCAGCTGCTGCGCGAGACCTGCTACGGGAGCCTCGGCAACTGCTGCAACGACTTCGCGACGACCCAGTCGATCCCGTCGGTGCGCGTGGTGTATCGCCCGGGCGGCAGTGACTCGCCACCGGCGGGCTCGGGGCCCGGCATCGTGGTGAGCTCCACGACGCTCCCTCATAGTGAATGCCCTTGACGTTGCATTTTGCACACGTCCTGGCTATTCGAGTCGCAACATCGCAGTATAGATTTATTCGTTTTTGAGGGTGATCATGAGGAAGAGAAGGCTCGCCAGGCTCGCCGGTCTCGCGGCGCTGCCTGCACTCGCTATTGTCATGTTGCTCGTCGCGCGTGGACGATCTTCATCCATCGTGGCGTCGCAGTCATCGCCGAGCACGACATCGAATCAGGATGTCGCCCATTCATCGATCCGTCAGGCGTCGGCCCGCGGGATTGCGTTACCAGATAACCAACCCGAAGTGACGATCACGCCCGCCGAGGACGTCCCCGAGGCGTTCGGTAAGCGCCTGGCGCAGGCCAAGCTCGACGAGACGATGCAGATCTATCGCACCACGATGCAGTATCCACTGTGGTCGCGGCCGGCAGATGGCTCGAACCAGCACCTGACGAACTGGAACCACCCGATCTCGGTGGGCCAGCCGTTCGCGGTCGACGCCACCAAGCGCGAGATCGCGGCCAACGCGACGATCGATCGGGTCTATGCGCCGCCCGGCACGCCGGTGACGGTCCAGGTCACCGCGAGCCACACCGACGACGGCAGCCCTGCCCCGCTCGATCAGCCGCACGCCCAGCTGCAGTGGCGCGATCGCGCGAACAACACCTGGATCTCCATCCAGGACATCCCGCTCCAGAGCGCCGCCGCCGGCAGCTGGGCCGGCTCGGTCGTGCCGTCGCAGGTCGCGGCGCTGCGCACCCAGCGCGAGACCCGGATGGTCGCGTTCGTCCAGGTCGGCGAGTTCTCGCGCGAGCTCGCGCTCGACTTCGCCTACAGCGCCCAGCCGCCGGTCGTGGTCCACGGCATCGCCTCCGAGCGCGTGGTCGACGGCCAGCTCGAGGTCGGGCTCGACGCCGACGTCTCGATGCTCGGCACCGTCGGGCTCAACGCCACGCTGTACGGCCCCGACGGCAAGACCGCGATCGCGGTCTACGACGATCGCTACTTCCCGGTCCGCGCCGGCCGCCAGGTCATCCCGGTCCGGTTCTTCGGCAAGATCCTGCACGATCGCCAGATCGACGGCCCGTACCACATCGGCGCGGTCCACGGCTACGTGTACCAGCACGACCAGCCCGATACGCTGTTCGATCGCAATGACCTGCCCGCGATGGTGACCGCCGCGCATGGTGCCGGCGAGTTCTCGGGCGATCCGTATCACTCGCCAGACGTCGATGCCCAGCTCGCGCAGTACCAGGCGCTGCGCGACGGGCTCGGGAAGGACCAGGCACCATGATCAGAGGTCGACCCGCTCGCGCCACGTCGCGGCCGGGCCGGCCCCGAACCGGACGTCGGCGAGGACCTCGCGGACGCAGCCCGCCGTCGCGGACGGCAGGTCGGTGTCGACGACGTTCAGGTAGCCGACCGCGCCCTGGGCGTCGACGGTGAGCTCGATCTGGACGTAGGTCCCGGTCAGCCCGGCCTTGGCGATCGAGCGCATGCAGCGCGTCAGCCGCGGGTGATCGATGTGCGCGCGGAACTGGCGATCGCGCTCGGTGATCCCACCGACCTGCACGGTGCCTGGCTCGGCCGGGACCTCGAGCCGGGCACCGCGCGGATCGGCGGCGACGTCGACCCAGCCGGCGCGGCGGAACCGCCCGGCGAGGTCGGCCGCCTCGACGGTGTGGCGGCCCGGCATGACGCGGACCTCGAGCGGCGCCAGGCCGAGCTCGATGCCATCGACCCGGACGTCGCGCCGGCCCGCCGTGGCGATCTCGAGCGGCGCCGAGCTGCGGGCGAGCGCGGCCGGATCCCACAGCGGGATGGTCAGCGGCGTGGCCTGCGCGAGCGTGGCGAGCTCCTCGCTCGACAGCATCACGACGTGCTCGCCGGTGACCGGATGGCCGCCGGCGACCCGCACGCGGTGTGCGTCGCTGACCTCGACCACGCCGGCGCGATCGCTGACCGTGACCAGCCCGTGGCGGCAGGCGACGCTGGTCGTCCCGGTGTCGCGGCTGGCGTCGTGGACGTCGTCGTGCCGGGGCTCGTGGACGACCCGGAACTGCGTGCCGCGGACCTCGACCAGGTGATCGCCGGCGTCGACGAGGAACCGCTGGCCGGCCGCGCGCGGCGCCACGGTGACGTCGAGCGTGCCGTCGACCACGAGCTCGATCGTGTCGGCGTCGAACCGGCGCAGCTCGAGGGTGCTCGCCGGCCCCAGCGCGAACGCGCTCTTGTCGCCGAACTGGATGTCGACCCGGCCGTCGCCGGTGGCGATCCGGTTGCCGCGCACGAGCTTGCGCGCGAACAGATCATCGGGCCGCGCGCCATCGATCATGATGTCGCCCGACGCGCGGCTGACCAGGCCGACCAGCGCGGCCGGCCCACCGGTGGATCCACCAACGAGCCCGGGCAACCGCGCCGCCATCGGCGGGGTCACAGCGATCGTAGAATCCGGGGAACCCGTAGAACCCGGGTCCGGCTCGCCGCGCAACAGGCCCGATGCGCCGGTGCCGGTCACCAGCGCGAGCGCGGCGCCCCCGGCGAGCGCGGCGGCGAGCCAGCCATACGGCGGCCGGCGCTGGCGGCGACCGGCGCGCCGCTCGGTCGACACCGACCAGTGGACCCGGGCGCGGACCGTGTCCCACGAGACCTCGGGCGACGACTGGGTGCGGATCGCGGCGAAGCTGTCGCTCGCGCGCGCGACGCGCTGGCGGACCCGGGTGCAGGCCCGGCAGCTCGCGGCGTGACACTCCATCTCGGCGCGCTCGGTGTCCTCGACCTTGCCGGCCCACAGATCCGCCCAGCGGTGCGGCGCGACGTGCGGGCTCACGGGTCGTCTCCGCTGTCTCCGGCCGTCCCGGTGCCGCGGCCGCCACGGTCCGGGGGGCCGGCCGCGCCGTCGACCGGCTCGCCGGCGATCACGCGGTAGAACTCGCGGCGGGCGTAGAACAACCGCGTGCGCACCGTGACCGGGTTGGAATCGACGAGGTACGCGATCTCCTTGAGGTCGAGGCCCTCGATCTCGTGGAGGTACAGCACGATCCGCTTCTTGGGCGCGAGCGCCTCGAGCGCCTTGTAGACCCGGGCCTGCTCCTCGCGCCGCTCGAGCGTGCGATCCGGAGTCTCGGGCCGCTCGGTCAGGCTCGGATCGGCGGACGCGGCGTCGAGATCGGCCACGCTGATCGCCGCCGGCCGGCGCTTGCGGGTGCGGATCCGGCCGAGCGCGACGTTGACGCAGATCCGGTACAACCAGGTCGACAGCCGGGCATCGCCGCGGAACCGATCGAGCCCGCGGAACGCGATGACGAACACTTCCTGGACCAGGTCGTCGAGGTCGCCGCGATCGCCGAGCACGCGGTACAGGTTGCCCGCGACCTGGCGGCGGAACCGATGATACAGCTCGTCGTGCGCGGCGCGATCGTCGGCCTTGCAGCGCGCGATGAGGTCCGCCTCATCGGCAGGCCCGAGCGTCGCCAGCGGGCCTGTCGGATCGCGCTTCACTCGTCCAAGCATAACGTGGGCAGGCATAAGTGACCGCCCGCGGCCGCCGCGTTCATGGAATCCCAACAATTCCACCCGCGCCGCCGGATCACGATCGGGTCACCGCCGGGTCGGTAACACCACGAAATCGATGTCGCGGCCGAGCACGCAACGCAGCGCGTCTTCGTCGCCCGACGGCTCGAACCGGCAGCCAGCCTCATCGGCGGCGGTCACCTTGCCCTGGTTGGGGAGCTGCAACACGATGTGGTCGTTGCTGCCATCGAACCGCCAGGTGCCCTTGAACGTCGAGTTGTAGACGCCGCCCTCGCAGGTGGTCTTGACTCGCAGCGCAAAGTTGCGGTCGCGGGTCGCCGTGAACCGGACCTCGGGGCGATCGCAGCTGGTGCCGCTCTGCTCCCACTGGCCGCCGAACCCCATCAGCCGCTCGTAGGCCGTGCCGGCCTTGCGATCGAGGCCGACCGCCGCGCGGAACCTCGGATCGGCGCGCAGCGCGGCGAACGCGGGATCGAACCGCGCCTCGACCAGCCACTCGATCGCGTCGGCGCGGGTCGAGCCGGCGAGCGCCTGGAGCGCCGCGACCGCGGCGGCGGTGCGCCTGGCCGCGGCATCGAGCGCCGCGATCCGGAACGCCGCCTCGGCGTGGCCGGGATCGGCCGCGAGCACGGCCTTCCAGGCCGCGAGCGCCTTGGCCTTGGGCGCCCCGCGCGCGGCGGCGACCGCCTGGGTGACCGCGGGATCGTCGGGCGGCGACGGGGTCGCGCCGGGGGCCGCCGGCGGGTCACCCGGGGCCGTACCGGGCTCATGGTTCGGACCCTTGCGCGGATCGACCGCGGCCGGATCGGGGACCTGGGCCTGGCCCGGGCCGAGATCGAACGCGACGACGTCGGTGACCTCGCGGCCGGCGCGCCGCACGTTGTACGCGACCGCCACGCGATCCTCGTACTGGCTCGCGTAGACGTCGATGATCTTCACCACCGGATCGGGCGCGTCCCACGCCACGATGGCGCCGCCGGTCTTGCGGCTCACGGTGATCATCCGCCCGGTGGCCTGCGCCACGAACGCGGCCCCAGCGCCGCTCTGGACGATCGGCGGCTTGATCGACAGCCGGGCGATCGCGTCGGCGGCGACCTTCTGGCACTTCGGCGCGCCGGTGGCGGCCCCGCCGGCGACCGCGATCGGCGCGCACACCCGGTCCTGGTTGACCAGGTAGGGCCGATCCACGCCGGAGAACCCGCTGAACGTATCGCCACCGGCGAGCCCGGCAAAGCCCACCAGGCTCGTGATCCCGGCGAGCAGCGACCAGGCGCGGGCGGGGTGTCGCATCGACATGGCGACGTGATAGCGCGACTTTGATTCACGTGCTCACGGTTCGCGCGGTTCCCGAGATCGGGTACCTTGTGAAGGTGCGTGGAGTGTTGACCCGAGCGAGCGCCGCGATCGACCGCAGCGTCGTGCGCTTCATGGAGCGGCGAATGCTGGCGCGCGGCCCCAGCCCCGCCCCGGTCCATTACGGCCGCCCCGACCGGACCCCGCCGGCCGACGACCGCGACACCCGGATGCGGCTGATCGAGCTCGCGGCGGCGTACCGCGACCGCACGCTCGGCGTCCCGAGCCGGTTCTTCCCGGCGCCCGACGCGCCGGCGATGCGGGTCACACCGCTCGGCGACGGCCCGCTCGGTACCCAGGTCGTCGACCTCAGCTACCCGTCGGACTATCAGCCGTTCGTGCCCGCGGCGCGCGACATGTACCTGCGCGCGACCGAGAACCTGACCGCGCGTGCCCGGTGGTGGACGTCGGGCCGTGGCCGCCCGGCGATCGTGCTGCTGCACGGCTGGGGCGGCGGCAACCACTGGATGACCGAGCGCGCGTTCGGCGTCGCGTACTGGCTGCGCCACGGCTACGACGTCGCGGCGTTCGTGCTGCCGTACCACGGCGAGCGCGCCCCCGGGACCGGCGCGATGCGATCGGGGGCGCTGTTCCCGAGCATCAACCCGCTGCGCACCAACGAGGCGTTCGGCCAGGCGATCTTCGACCTGCGCGGGCTGTCGCGGTTCCTGCGCGGGCGCGGCGCCGGTGCGGTCGGCGCGCTCGGCATGAGCCTGGGCGGCTACACCACCGCGCTGTGGGCCAGCATCGCCGGCCCCGACGACGCGGCGAGCGGCGGCATCGACTTCGCGGTCGCGATGATCCCGGCGGTCGCGATGGCGCGCCTGATGTGGCGCCACGGCGAGCACAGCGCCGCCCGCGCGCGGGCCGAGCGCGCCGGCATCACCGAGGACCTGCTCGCCGACGCGTTCGCGGTCCACGGCCCGACGACGCGGCCGCCGCGGGTGCCGCGCGCCGCGCGGTTCGTGATCGCCGGGCGCGGCGATCGGATCACGCCACCCGACCAGGCCGAGGAGCTCGCGGCGCACTGGGGGATCGACATCCAGTGGTTCGACGGCGGCCACCTCGCCCAGCTCGGCCGCGGCGACGCGATCCGCGAGGTCCGCCGCGAGCTCGGCAAGCTCGGGTTCGCCGGGCGCGAGCCGCGGATGCCCCGGCGATGACGCAGCACGAGCGATCACCGGACCGATCACCGGCGCGGCCCCCGGCGCGACCGTCGTTCGCCGAGGCGCTCGCCATCGGGCCGCTGCTGCTCGACGGCGCGATGGGCTCGCTGCTCTACGAGCGCGGCGTGCTCCACACCCGGAGCTACGACGAGCTGAACCTGTCGCAGCCCGAGCTGATCCGCACGGTGCACCACGACTACGTGCAGGCCGGCGCCGAGCTGATCGAGACCAACACGTTCAGCGCCAACCGGATCGCGCTGGCCCGCCACGGGCTCGCCGAGCAGGCCACGACGATCAACCGCGCCGGCGTGGCGCTCGCGCGCTCGGCCGCCGGGGACCGCGCCTACGTCGCCGGGGCGGTCGGGCCCAGCGGCGTCAAGCACACGATCGCGAGCGCGTCGGAGCGCCGGCTCGCGCGGTTCGCGCTGGCCGAGCAGATCGACACCCTGGTGCTCGCCGGGGTCGACGCGATCATACTCGAGACGTTCTCGTCGATCCTCGAGCTCGAGATGGCGATCAACGTCGCCAAGGAGCGCGGCCCGCGGGTGCCGGTGGTCGCGATGATGGTGTTCGGCGCCGATCTCAAGAGCGACGGCGGGCTCGGCCCGGCCGAGATCGCCGATCGGCTGATCGCGGCGGGCGCGGACGTGGTCGGCGCGAACTGCGGGATCGGGCCGTCGGAGCTGTACCAGGTCACCGTGGGCATGGTCGGCCACGGCCGGCCGGTGATCGCGCAGCCCAACGCCGGGCTGCCGGCGTCGTTCGAGGGCCGCACGCTGTACGTCGCCAACCCCGAGCACTTCGGCGTGTTCGCGCGCCGGATGCTCAAGAGCGGCGTGCGGCTGATCGGCGGCTGCTGCGGCACCACGCCGGATCACACGCGCGCGATGCTCGGCGCGGTGCGCATGCTGCGCGGTGAGAAGCTCGACGATCGGGTCGACGAGCGCTCGGGGCCGATCCCGGCGATCACCCAGCTGGTCCAGCCGGCCCGGGTCGCGGTCGGCGAGCGCAGCCGGCTCGGCGGGCGGCTCGCGCGCGGCGAGTTCATGGTGTCGGTCGAGCTGACCGCGCCGCCGGGCTCGGACCTGACCAAGACCAAGCTGCAGGTCGCCGAGCTGCTCGCCGGCGGGGTCGACATCGTCAACATCGCCGACGGCCCGCGCGCCTCGGCGCGGATGGCCAACGTCGCGGTGTGCGCGCGGCTCGCGTCCGAGACCGCGGTCGAGCCGATCCTGCACGTCTGCTCGCGCGACCGCAGCTTCCTGGGCCTGATCGCGCACCTGCTCGGCGCCCAGGGCCTGGGGCTGCGCAACCTGGTGATCATCACCGGCGATCCGCCGAAGATGGGCGACTATCCGTTCTCGACGCCGGTCTACGACGTCGACTCGGTCGGCCTCCTGCGGATCGCGGCCGGGCTCAACGCCGGGGTCGATCCGGCGGGGAAAGACTGCGAGCCGACGGCGTTCGTGCTGGCGACCGGCGCCGAGCCCGCGGCGCACGACCGCGATCGCGAGCTGCGCCGGCTCGAGGACAAGAAGGCCGCCGGCGCCGAGCTGGTGATGACGCAGCCGGTGTACGATCCGCGGACGCTCGAGCGATTCCTCGACGACGCGCGGCCGCTCGGGCTGCCGGTGATGGTCGGCATCCTGCCGCTGGCGTCGCACCGCAACGCCGAGTTCCTGCACAACGAGGTCCCCGGGATGGCGATCCCGGCGGAGTACCGCGAGCGGATGGCGAAGGTCGGCGGCGGGCCGGCCGCGCGGGCCGAGGGCATCCGGATCGCGCAGGAGGCGCTGGCCGCGGTCAAGCATCGGGTCCAGGGCGTGTACGTCATGCCGCCGTTCAACAAGGTCGACAGCGCGCTGGCGGTGCTCGAGGTCGCGCGCGACCGCTGGCTGCCCGGGGCGGACACCGGGGCGGACACCGGGGCGCAAAAATGAGCCTGACGTTCGACGAGGCGCGGGCGATGCACGCCGAGTACTGCGTGCTCGACCTCCACGCCGACACCGCCAAGCTGATGGACAAGCTCGGCTACGATCTCGCCGAGCGCCACGACCGGCCGATGCCGCGGCGGGTCAATGTCTTCGGCCACGTCGACCTGCCGCGGATGCGCGACGGCGGCGTCGCCGGCCAGTTCTTCAGCTTCTGGACCACGCCGTACCCCGAGCGCGGCTGCGCCCGGAGCGTCGCCGACCAGCTGACCGCGCTCGACCAGGCGATGGCCAAGCACCCGGACCAGCTGGCGTGGACCCGGACCGGCGCCGAGGTCCGCGCCGCCAAGGCCGCCGGCCGGATCGCCGCGCTCGGCGGGATCGAGGGCGGCCAGGCGCTCGAGGGCGCGCTCGAGACGATCGAGCCGTTCGCGCGGCGCGGCGTGCGCTACCTGGGCCTCTTGCACTTCTCGGCCAACGCGATCGGCCGGCCGGCGAAGGGCCGCGGCGCCGACGCCGAGCTCGGGCTGACCGGGTTCGGCCGCGACGTCGTGCGCGAGTGCGAGCGCTGCGGCGTGATCGTCGACCTCGCGCACATCAACCGCCGCGGCTACTTCGACGCGCTCGAGCTCGCGACCGTGCCGCCGATCGTGTCGCACACCGGCGTGCTCGGCGTGCACCAGCACTGGCGCAACATCGACGACGACCAGCTGCGCGCGATCGCCGACAAGGGCGGCTGCGTCGGCGTGATCTTTGCGCGCCGCTACCTGGGCTCGGCGTCGATCGAGGCGGTGGTCGACCACCTGCTCCACATCATCGACGTCGCCGGCGACGATCTGCCCGCGCTCGGCTCGGACTTCGACGGCTTCGTGGTGCCGCCCGAGGGGCTCGAGGACATCGCCGCGCTGCCCAACCTGACCGTCGCGCTGTCGCGCCGCGGGGTGGCGCCGCGCGTGCTCGAGAAGATCCTCGGCGGCAACGTGCTCCGCGTGCTCGACGCCGTGCCGGCGTGGGGCCGCCTGGGATAGGCTCGCGCCGTGATCGCACCATGGCGCACCCGCGCCCGCAACGAGCTCGAGGTCGCGTTCGGCGGGGTCCAGATGCGCGCGATGGAGCGCGCGATCTCGATCGCCGCCAGCGTGCGCCCCGGCAAGACGCCCGATGGCGTGGCGTACTTCGCGCGCGCGGGCCGGCGCGGGCTGCCGCTGGTCGGGATCCACGGGTTCGGCGGCGACAAGGAGACCTGGCTGTTCACCGCGGCGCTGACCCCGCGGGCGCGCGGCATGGTCGGCATCGACCTGCCGGGCCACGGCCGGTCCGACGACGTCCCCGAGGCGCGGGCGAGCATCCGGCACCACGCCGAGGCGGTCGTGCGCACGCTCGATCAGCTCGGCCTTGCGCGCGTCATCGTCTGCGGCAACTCGATGGGCGGCGGCGTGGCGCTGCGGCTCGCGGCGTCGTGGCCCGAGCGGGTCGCCGGGCTCGTGCTCGTCGACTCGGTCGGCCGCGACGTCCACGCCGGCGCGCGGGACTGGGCCGACGGCGACAACCCGCTGATCCCGAGCGAGGCCGACATCGACAAGTTCATGGCGATCGCGCTCGAGCGCCCGCCGCCGGTCGGCCGCGCGGTGATCCGCTACGTCATCACCCAGCGCGCCCGCCGTGCCCCGGCGCTGCGCCGGCTGTTCCGCGGCTTCGTCAACGCCGATGGCGACGCCGGCGTGCCGCGCGACGTCTCGCAGATCCGGTGCCCGGCCCTGGTGATCCACGGCGAGCAGGACCGGATCATCGACAAGCGCACCGCCGAGGATCTCGCGCACGCGCTGCCCCGCGCCGAGCTGGTGGTGCTGCGCGGGGTCGGCCACGTGCCGCAGCTCGAGGCGCCGCGCGCGACCAGCAAGCTGATCGAGCGGTTCGCCCGCACCCTGGATCCGGCGGGCTAGGCCGTGGTCGGGCTGCGCAACGTCATCGTGTTCACGATCGGCACGCTGCGCTACGCGCTCGAGCTGCGCTGGGTGCGCGAGGTCGTGAGCCTGGGGTTTGTGACCAACGTGCCGACCGCGCCGCCGGCGATCGGCGGGGTGTGCAACCTGCACGGCACGATCTTGCCGGTGCTCGACGTCGGCGTGCTGCTCGACGGCGTGCCCGGGCTGGCCGCGCGCCAGGGCGACGGCGCGCTGGTCGTCGAGGTCGACGGCCTGGTGTGCGCGCTGCGGGTCGATCAGGTCGACCACGTGGCCTCGCTCCAGGCCGACGACGGCACGGTGATCGACGCCAGCGGCCGGCCGCTGGTGCTGCTCGAGCCGACCCAGCTGATCCGCCGCGCGCTCGAGCTCGTGACCTCGCAGGCCGAGCAGATCGGATGAGCGAGCTCGACTTCGATGCCGACGAGCTCGCGATGCTGCGCCAGCTGTTTCGCAGCGAGGCGCAGGACGGGCTCGAGCTGATCATCGCGCGGCTCCTGGCCACCGGCCTGGTCCGGCCGTCCGAGGACGCGCTGACCGAGATGATGCGGGTGACCCACACGCTGAAGGGCTCGGCGGGGACGGTCGGGCTGCCTGCGATGGTGGATCTATCGCACCGGCTCGAGACCGTGTTCGCCGCGTTCCGCCGCGGCTCGGTGCCGTGGACGGCGACCACCGCGGATCTCGTGGTCGAGGTGATCGACGCCCTGCGCAGCTACCTCGATCGCATGACCGAGCCCAACGCCGACACCACGGTCGACGAGCTGCGCGTGACGATCGACGAGCTCGCGCGGCCGCCGGTGAGCGACGCGGTGCCGGTCGTCGTGCGCGACGATGGCTCGGAGGCCGACGAGGCCGTGAACGAGGCCGTCGTCGACTCGGTCCCGATCCCGGTGATCGACTCGGTCCCGACCCCGGTGATCGACGTCGCCTCGGGCGGCGCGGCTGTAGGCGAGCCGGCTGCCGAGCCTGGCCCGCCCGAGCCGAAGACCTGGCTGCGCGTGGTCCCCGAGCGGATCGACGAGCTGATGTCGAGCGCCGGCGAGCTGCTGTTCGATCGCACGCGGATCGAGCGCCGGGTCCAGCTGCTGCGCACGCTCGCGCGCGACCTCGCCCGCACCCGGCACACCCTGCACGACGCGCTGTCCGACGACACCCCGCTGCCGCCGGGGATGCGCCAGACCCTGGTCAAGACCGACGGCGAGCTCGCCGGCCAGGCCGCGCTGCTGAGCCAGACCACGGCGGCGCTGCTCGACGAGATCGAAGCGCTGCGCCGCACGATCGGCGTGGTCCAGCGCGGGCTGACCCGGGTCCGCATGGAGTCGGTCAAGAGCCTGATGACCCACGCCGCGCGCACCTTGCGGGCGCTGCGGCGCGCGACCGGCGTCACCGTCGAGCTGCGCACGGTCGGTGAGGACACCGAGTTCGACAAGGCGGTCGCCGAGCAGCTGGTCGATCCGATCACCCAGCTGCTGCGCAACGCGGTGGCGCACGGCGTCGAGCCGCCGGAGGACCGCGCCGCCCAGGGCAAGCCCGCGGTCGCGACGATCACGATCCGCGCCCGCCAGGACGGCAACTCGCTGGTGCTCGAGGTCAGCGACGACGGCCGCGGCATCGACACCGCCGCGCTCAGCAAGCGGCTGATCGCGACCGGCCGGTGGAGCGCGGTGCGCGCGCGGCTGGCGAGCGAGGCCGACATCCTCGCCGCGGTGGTCGATGCCAGTGTGTCGAGCCGCGGCGAGGCCGACGAGCTCGCCGGGCGCGGCGTTGGCCTGGGCCTGGTCCGCCGCACCGTCGCCAAGCTCGGTGGCGAGCTCACGGTGTCGTCGGTGCCGGGCAAGGGCACCACGTTCAGCCTGCGGCTGCCGCTGTCGACGACACTGGCTCAGGCGATGCTGTTCAAGGTCGACGGCCAGGTCTACGCGATCCCCGACGTCCACGTGGTCGACACCACCCTGGTCGACGCCCAGGCGACCACGTCGGTCGTCCGCCACGATGTCCTGCCGGTGCTGCGGCTCGAGCAGCTGCTCGGCCACGGCCCGGCGACCGAGCGCAAGCCGGCGCTCGTGGTGTCGTTCGCCGGCAAGGACCTGGTGTGCACCGTCGACAAGATCATCGGCGCGCGCGAGATCATCATCAAGCCGCTCGGGCCCCTGCTCGCCCCGCTCACGCTGTACGCCGGCGCCACGATCAGCGGCTCGGGCAAGGTCCAGCTGATCCTCGACTCCGCGCAGCTGGTCCGCCGCGCCTATCCCGAGGCGCCGATGGCGTTCCAGGACCAGGTCTCATCGCCCACCGTGCTCGCCGGCCGCGCGCTGGTGATCGACGACTCGCGCGCGATCCGCGAGGCGATGACCAGCATGCTCGGCAGCGAGGGCTGGATCGTCGACGTCGCCGAGGACGGCGCCCGCGCGCTCCAGATGGCGCGCCAGCTGCCCTACGACCTGATCGTCACCGACCTCGAGATGCCCGAGCTCGGCGGGTTCGAGCTGATCAGCCAGCTGCGCAAGGACGAGCGGTTCAAGCTGACCCCGATCGTGATCATCACGTCGCGCGCCAACACCGAGCACCGCCGGCGCGCCAAGGATCTCGGCGTCCGCGCCCTGGTCGCCAAGCCGATCACCCGCCGCAAGCTGCTCGAGGCCCTCGCCGCCCGCTGACCGCCGATCGCGCGATGTTGCTTCGCGCCGAACACCTCCGAGAGCTGCGGTCTGGCAAGACGCATTCGTCATTCAGGGCGACGTACCTGGTCTTTCGATGTCTCTCTCGTAGAAACGAATCGCGGTAATCATATCAGTGCCGTGGTGGCATATTCGCTCACTCTGCGGATAGGTCTCGGTTGTCTCGGGCGAAACTTTCGGCACGAATATAGAGATCATGAGAGTCGGCGCAGGTTCAAGTCATGGGCCCTTAATTGTCAAATAGTCGAATTTCAGGGCCCGACTCTTGCGTAGCTTCCGAGCATCCGCGAGGTTCATGTTGCGGAGCCTCCAGGCTCGGCCACCGAGAACTGATGGGACGTAACGCGCTCTTTGGACGTACGTTGGGGCAGTTTGTCCTCCGCGAGCAGATCGGGGAGGGTGGTTTCGGTACCGTCTATCGCTGCGAGCAGCCTCACCTGCAACGCCCGGCCGTGATCAAGGTGCTCCACGAGAAGCGCGGCACCAGTGATGTCGATCGGTCCAGATTTTTGCGCGAGGCGCGGCTCGCGTCGCGTCTGAATCATCACTATTCCGCTCATATCTATGACTCCGGCGCAGAACATGACGGCCTGTTGTGGATCGCCATGGAGTTTGTTGCAGGGATCACGCTGGAGAAGTGGCTGCAAACCCATGGTCCGATGTCCCCCGATCAATTCGTCCCGTTCTTCGAGAAGCTGATCGAGGTCGTCCAGGCCGCCCATGATCGCGGTATCATTCATCGCGATCTCAAGCCGTCAAACATCATGGTGGTCGAGGGCGAGGGCGGTGTATTGCTACCAAAGCTCCTCGACCTGGGGCTCGCCAAGCTCGATCATGAGGTGGCGTCGACAGAATGGCCAGAAGGCTCGCTCGCGGAGACCCAGGATCCAGCGGCTGGACCTGGCGCTGCGCGTCCGCTCACGCGTTCAGGGATCGGAATGGGCTCAGCCCCTTACATGTCCCCGGAGCAGTGGACGAGCCCTCGCACCGTCGGTCCGGCCAGCGACATCTATTCACTCGGTATCGTTGCGTATCAGGTGCTGACCGGGCGTGTGCCATTTCCCGCTGACAACAGTGACGATTATTGCCGGCTGCATTGCCACGCTGACATGCCTGGCCTGGGGCACGGATTGGAGGCCGTGTTCGATCGATGCCTTCGTCGAGCGCTCGCCAAGTATCCGGAGGGACGCCACGCCAGTGCACGGGATCTCGCCTTGGAGCTGCGTGCGGCGTGGCAGACCAGCGAACGCGAGCAACTGCGCGCCTCCGCTCGGCAGTGGCAAACCGGCGCTCGCGCGCCGGGCCTGCTGTGGGGAGCTGATATGCTCGAACGCTTCGAGGAGTGGACGAACCGGACTCCCTGGCCGACGTTGACCGATGCAGAGCTGGCCTTCATCGCGGCCAGTCATCGGCGAGCTCGCCGTTCGCGCTGGAGCCGGCGCGTTCCGCTGGTCGCGCTGGCGCTGACGATAATGATGCTTGGCGTGCTGTTGGTAAAAATGGGGATGGCCCAGCAGCGCGCTGAGTTTGCGGAGCAAACAGTCATCCAAGACGAAGTCGAGCAAGGCCGACAAGCGCTTCCCGATGACACCAAAGAAGCCCGCGTCCACCTTGCCGAGGCCTACAGGCGCGGCAGCCGCACGCCCGACGTCAAATTCATGCTCGCACGTGCCGTGCAGCCGCATTTGGCCGAGCAAGCCCGGCTACCCAGCGCGAGTGGACGCATGTGGTCAGCTGCGTTCGCTCCAGATAGCAAGACCATCGTTACCACGGACGACAGCAGCGCACAGCTCTGGGATGCGACGAGCTACCGGCGGTTATTTACGATGTCCCACGGTGACACAGTCTATGACGCGATCTACAGCCGAGATGGCAATGCGGTGATCACGGCAGGCGGCGATGGTACCGTCGGCATCTGGGACGTGACGAATGGAACACTGATCCGCAAGCTGAGCCGCGAGGGCCAGAGAGTACGCTACTACTTGCTGGCAGCATCTCCCGACGGCAAGCTCGTTGCCGCGATCGATGTCCCGGGTGGATCCGTGCATGTCTGGAGCGCCGGATCCGGTGCTCTGGTTGCCGACCTCCGCGTCGACGCCGCCGGCTATCCCGGCATCGCCTTCAGCTCGGATAGCCGATGGCTCGTGGCGACCGGAGGCGAATCGGTACGGGTTTTCGACTCCCAGACGTGGTCAGTCGTTCTCACGCTCCCGCACGTTCGCCGCATGAACCTCGATCCAACGGGGCCACGGCTGATCACCGGAAGTAGTGCTGGGGACGTTTCGATCTGGGCCATTCCTGGCGGCAC